>JANNCX010000274.1:0-1579 GCA_031387145.1 Salinibacterium sp. | reverse complement strand
TCAAGTTGCCCCGTGTTCTGGACCGACGGCCAGTACTTCGGACCCGCCGCGATCGTCAACGCCCACCGGTTCATCTTCGATTCGCGCGACGAGGGCGCCCAGGTTCGCCTCGACATCCTCAACGATAAAGAGGGCGTGTGGCGCTGCCGCACAACCTTCAATTGCACCGACGCGTGCCCGCGTGGCATCCAAGTGACTCAAGCGATCGCTGAAGTCAAGCAAGCGATCCTGCGGGGCCGCCCGTAGGGTGCGCCGTTAGGCGGAGTGTGCGGCGGCTCGCGCGCCCGCGGCGGTCGACGCCCCGAGTGCAGCGGTCGCCTTCGCGCGCGCCTGCTCGAGGGTGACGGTCGCTAGCTCGGCACGGACATCCGCTAAAGCAGCAGGCGTCATCGACAAAGTCGTCGCTCCGAGACCGACGAGTACGACGGCGAGTTGCGGGTCGGCTGCTGCCTCGCCGCAAATGCCGACTCCCTTGCCTGCCGCCGCGCCTGCGTCGCCGAGCATCTTGACGAGTCGCAGCACGGCGGGATGCCACGGGTCTTGGTAACTCGCTACCGAGCCGAGCATGCGGTCAGCCGCCAACGTGTATTGGGTCAAATCGTTCGTGCCGATAGACACGAAGTCGGCCGCGGCCAACACCTGATCGGCCATGACCGCGAGGGAAGGCACTTCGGCCATGACGCCGACGACCTTGAGCCCGAGCGCTTTGCCGAGACCGACGAAATACTTGGTTTCGTCGGCATCGGCAACCATGGGTGCCATGACCCACAACTCGGCGTCCGTCGCGTCTTGAGCGCCCTTGAGCGCAGTGAGCTGATCGAGCAGAATCTGTTCGCTCGCACGGAGCGCGCGAAGCCCCCGCAGACCGAGGACCGGGTTCTCTTCGTGCGCGGCGTTGAGAAACGCGAGCGGCTTGTCGGCGCCGGCATCGAGCGCGCGAACGACGACCTTCTTGCCCGGGAAGTACGAGAGCAACTCGGTGTACTTCGCTTGCTGATGGGCGACCGTCGGCGCGGTCTTCGAGCCGAGAAACAAGAACTCGGTGCGGAACAGGCCGACCCCTTCAGCGCCCAATTCGACGGCTTCTGGACCGTCTTTCGGGGAGCCGACGTTCGCGAGCAGCGGCACCTTCGTGCCATCGGCGAGTGCGCCGGGAACGATCGGGATTGCTGCCGCCCCGGCGCGCGCCGCAATTCGAGCGTTCGCCTCGTCGACGGCAGTGTCATTGGGGTCTGACGTCACCAGGCCAGCGGCGGCATCCAGAATCACGAGAGTTCCATCCGTGAGCTCGAGCGCTCCCGTGACGCCCACGATCGCGGGGATCGACTTCGAGCGCGCAAGAATCGCCGTGTGACTCGTGGGGCCGCCGTCGCGAGTGATGAGTCCGAGCACTTTGTCGAGGTCGAGCAGGGCCGTGTCGGCGGGGGCGAGATCCGGGGCGACGAGGATGAACGGGCGGTCGCTCGTGGGCACACCAGGCGCCGGCACTCCGCGCAAGTGCGCGATGATCCTCTGCGCGACATCGCCGAGGTCGGTCGCACGCTCCGCCATGTAACCACCCATGCCCACGAGAATCTCC
>JANNCX010000002.1:0-2646 GCA_031387145.1 Salinibacterium sp. | reverse complement strand
GGCCCTTGCCCGCGCCAGTCGGTCACGAGTCTCGCGATCTCGAGAGTGTGCGCTCGACTCAGGGAGACGTCGAACTCGGCGGCAACGACGAGGCGAATGAGCCGCTGGCGAAGAGCCGCCGGATTCGCCGCGAGCGCCGTGACCGGCAACGAGATTCCCGCCTCGGAGTGCTCGGCCAGATCATTCGCTAGCTCCTCGGCAAAGTGATCGAGCGCTTCGGCGTCTTCGCGCAGTTGATCGGCCGTTCGAGCGAGCGCCTCGTGGATGCCCGGCCCGAGCTCGCGCTCCAACACCGGCAAGACCTCCCGACGCACGCGTACGCGCGCAAACGCCGTATCGGCATTCTGCGGATCGAGCCACGGCTCAAGCCCCGAGTCCGCGCAGAACTGCACCGTCGTCGCTCTGCGGATCCCGAGCAGCGGCCGCCGGTACAACCCAGAAACCGCCGCCATTCCCGCCAAACTGGCGGCCCCGCTCCCGCGCGCGAGCCCCAAGAGCACGGTCTCGGCCTGATCGTCAAGGGTGTGACCGAGCAGCACGGCTGCGGCCCCCGTCTCGGCGGCAGCCGCGTCGAGGGCGGCGTAGCGCGCGGTGCGGGCGGCAGCCTCCGGTCCCCCCTCCGTGCCGACAGAGACTGTGCGCACGATTACGGGAGCGAGCCCCAACGCTGTTGCTTGCGCGGATGCTTGCGCCGCCGCATCCGCTGATCCGGGCTGCAACCCGTGGTCGACGATGACGGCACCCGCGCGTAAGCCCGCCCTCGGTGCCTCGAACGCGACGGCCGCCGCGAGCGCGAGCGAGTCGGGGCCGCCGCTCAGGGCGACGAGCACGAGTGGTTCTGTGCCAAATGAAGGACGCGAGGCACCTTGGTCACGCGTTTTCGCGGCCGTGAGGGCGTTGCGGGGCTCGCGTCCTTCATTTGGCACGGACGACAAAGACAGGAGGGGCTCGAGGCTCGAGCGCGCGGCGCGCCGCACGTCCGCGATCGCGGGGGTCAGTCGCGGGCGAGTTGGCGGCATCCGCTAACGTTATTGCAGCATTCGCCGTAATCCCCAAGGAGTTCGAACATGGCCGTCTACGACATCGTCGTTGAAATCCCGCGCGGGAGCCGCAACAAGTATGAAGTCGACCACGAGACGGGCCGTGTCTTTCTTGACCGTGTGCTCTTCACGGGCTTCGTCTACCCGACGGACTACGGCTACTTCGAGAACACGCTCGGCCTCGATGGCGACCCCGTCGACGCGCTCGTTCTGCTCGATTATCCGACGTTCCCGGGAGTCGGCATCGCGGTGCGCCCCGTCGCAGTTTTCAACATGACGGATGACGCCGGCATCGACTCAAAGGTCATTTGCGTGCAGGCGAAAGACCCCCGGTGGGCGCACATCCAGGATATCGGCGACATTCCGGACTTCACGAAGCAAGAGATCCAACACTTCTTCGAACACTACAAAGACCTCGAGCCCGGCAAGTGGGTCAAGGTCGAAGGCTGGGGCGACGCCGCGGAAGCCGAAGCGATCGTGCAAGCCGGCATCGAGAAGCTCAAGGCCGAGGGGCACTAGCTAGTTCGTCGGGCGACCCGCGTACGGCACGAGGTCGCCGGATCTCACGGGGCGTACTCGCACGGGTTGGCCCTCGTATGGCGCCTCGATCATGTAGCCGTTGCCGATGTAGATGGCGACGTGGTACTTGGACGCCGACGTCGATCCACCATCGGAGTAGTAGAGCAGATCACCGGCGATCTTCGAGCCCAGCGGAACGAGTCGCCCCGAGCTCGCCATCGTGTTGTACTGATTCGTCGCCGAGTGCGTGCCGATATAGACGCCGACGGATGCGTACGCAGCTCGCGTGAGTCCCGAGCAGTCCCACACATTGGGGCCTGAGCCGCCGAACTGGTACATGTCACCGATTTGTGCCCTCGCGAAGGCGATTGCGCCCGCCGCGGCCGAGGTTGGCGCGGGTGGCGCGGGTGGCGGAGTGGGCGCCGGCGGCGGGTTCGTGGGAGTGGGCGCCGGCGGCGGTGTCGGGTTCGGTGCGGGAGCGGTCGGCGTGGGCGTGGGCGTCGAGCCCGGAGTCGTCGGGGTCGGGGTGGGAATGCCCGGGTCGGCGAGGCCGGCGAGGTAGTCGGCCTCGATCGCGGCCGTGGTTCCCTTGAGCGTCGCGAGTTGCTCGTACAGCTGATCGGATGCGGCTTGCTGGGCTTGCGCTTGCGCCCGCGCTTCGTCGGCCGCGACTTGTGCCTCGTCGAGGGCCACTTGCGCGGCATCCGATAGTTCCGCGCGTTCGGCTTTCGCTACGACCGCCTGATCCGTGAGGGACTGCGCCCGGTTCGCGTCGACGGTCGCCTGTCGGTAGATCGCGGTCGACTGCTCCGTGAGTTTCGACATCGTGCCGAGTGAGCCCAGCAGGTCGTCCGTGTTGGGCGCGAGAAACAAGGTTACGCTGAGGCTCGCGCCGCCCGAGCGCGCAATGTGGGCTGCGAGTTGCCCCGCGAGGCGCTTCGAGGCCGAGGCCGTGCGCCGGGCATCCTGAGCCTGCTCCGACAAGAGATCCGCCCGAGTGGATGCCACGTCAAGTGCATCGCGAGCGATGTTGTACTCCTCGCTCTTGACCTGAACGACGTGCCCTAACTCGGCGGCGGCCCGCTCA
>JANNCX010000362.1:0-2999 GCA_031387145.1 Salinibacterium sp. | reverse complement strand
ACGATCTCGAACCCCGAGCCGCCGACGTTCCAACCGATCACTTCGGTCGTGTCGGGATAAAACGAACTGCGAGTGTCCACGATGCGAGGCCCGGTCTGGGCGCGATCCTCGCCGACGAGTACTACGGCCGCAGCACCATCGCCGAATAGCCCCGTCGCGACGAAGTTGGCCATGGTCTCGTCATCCAGCTGCAGAGTGAGAGAACAGAGTTCGACACTCAACAGCACTCCGACCTGATCGGGATGCCCGACCAAATAATCGTGCACGCGTGCGAGTCCAGCGGCACCAGCCACGCAGCCGAGGCCGAACGACGGCAACCGTTTCACGTCGGGCCGCAACCCGAGGCGCGATACGAGCAGCGCATCCACGGACGGCGCCGAAATTCCCGTCACCGACGTGAAGATGATGAAGTCGACGTCGGGTGGTTCGAGCCCCGCGTCTGCGAGCGCCACGCGCAACGCTCGTTCGCAGAGGTCCGTCGCAACTTCTATGAAGATGTCATTTGATTGCCGGAATGTGCCCAGATCGCGGTAGCGCTCGATGGGCAGTGCCGTGTGCCTCGTTGCGATTCCGGATGCCGCATGCATTCGTTCGAGCACGGCCCGCCGCGCTGGCGCGGCCGAGATGAGCGGCGCGAGTTCAGCGGTGATCTCGGCCTGGCTGTAGACAAACGCCGGGAGAACCGGGGCGATCGCCGCAATGCGGGACATTTTCTGAAACTAGCACGCTGCGGCTTTAGAGGCTCCGCACGAAGACCACGCGCGGCTCACCCGGACCGTCGTAGTCGGGATACGCGAGCACGCCGTCTATCTCGCGGTCGCCGTGCGGCGTGAAGCCCATTGCCGCGTGGAACGCTTGCGACCGCTTATTGAACGATCCCGTAATGGCGCGTACTTCGGTGCAGCCCTGGATACGCATCGTCGTGAAGAACAACTCATACAGCTCGTGCGCGATCTGCTGTCGCCGTAATTCGGGGTCGACCCCGACGAAGTGGATGTACGCGACATTCGGATCGTCCTGTGACCTGAACCCGATCAAGAACGCGCCGACCTCGCCCGACTCGCTTTCAACAATCCAACTCGTCTTCGTGAAGAACTGCAAGAACAACCGCGGCATGAGCAACCCGAGCATGGCGCGATTAGGGGTATCCCACCAGCGGTCGATCGCGTCGACGACCAGAGGATGGTCCGACTCGCGCGTGTGGCGGATGCTGTGGCCGGGCGGCAGGGTTGGCATGGGTTTAGCGTAGTTGCGCGGTGGAGCTAAGGCATCCGCGAGAGCGGATGCGCGACCCCAGCGACGACCGAGCCTGCGAGGGCGGTTCCAGCGACAACGAAAAAAAGACGCCCCAAGGGACGTCTTTTCCATTCGTGCGCGAGGGGGGACTTGACTCCCCTACTGCGCCGCCGCCCGATTCTACGAATCGTGCGGACTGCACAGCGGGGGCCCACGAGGAGTTCGCGCGGCACCCTGGCGCGTGAAATAAAGCGGGCCGCCTCCAGTCGGAGACGGCCCGCTTTATTTCGTGCGCGAGGGGGGACTTGAACCCCCATGCCCTTACGGGCACACGGACCTGAACCGTGCGCGTCTGCCAATTTCGCCACTCGCGCGCGCGTTGCAACCGAAGCGGCAACTGAGCGAGATTATCACAGTGCGGGCCCAGTAACATCGGGAGTCTCCTGCTCATTCGCGCCGATCTCGCAAGGCCAGCGGCTAACATCGTGGTACCACCACTGGCGTCGACGAGGAGAGTCGTGGGTCTGTTAGACAACTTCGAGAAGGGTCTTGAGCGCGCCGTCAACGGCGCATTCGCCAAGACCTTCAAGAGTGGTCTTCAGCCGATCGAAATCACGAGCGCGCTCCGTCGAGAACTCGACACGAAGGCAGCCGTGGTTTCGCGCGACCGCATTCTCGTGCCCAACAAGTTCACCGTGCGACTCGGTGCCGGCGATTTCTCTCGAATGAACGCTCTCGGGTCGACACTCATCGCGGAGTTGACCGATCTCGTGCAACGCCACGCGACCGCTCAGCACTATTCGTTTGCGGGCGGAATCTCGATCGCCCTCGATGAGAAGGCCACACTCAGCGAGGGCATGATCGAGATCGAGTCCATCAACGTCAAGGGCACCGTCGCCTGGACGCCCGTGCTCGACATCGGCGGCAAACGCTACCCAATTACACGTTCGCACACCGTGATCGGCCGCGGGAGCGACGCCGACATCACGGTCGACGACTCGGGCATTTCGCGCAAGCACGTCGAGGTCTTGTGGGACGGCACACGCGCTCAAGTCAACGACCTCGGCTCGACCAACGGCTCCATGCTCAACGGCAACCCCGTCTCGAAAGCACCACTCACGCCCGACTCGGTCATCGACATCGGTCGCACACGAATTGTGTTTCGAGTGCTCGCGCAGTCAGCTGACGTCGACCAATTCGCTGACCTTCGCACTGAAGACAAGGGAGCCGAGTGGGGTGATAACCACTAGTGGGCGAACTGACCCTTCTTCTCTTGCGCATTGCGTTCCTCGCGATTATGTGGGGCTTCATCTTTGCGATCGTCTTCGCGTTGCGCTCCGATCTCTTTGGACACAAGGCACGCCGGATTCCCGTGCCGGCACCATCCCCGGCGGGGGCCCTTCCAGCCCCCAAGGTGGCTCCGCCGGCGCCGCCCAAGGCCGCGGTTTCTCGAGAACCGGTTGGATCGCTCGCCGCGAAGCGGCTCGTGATCACGTCGGGCTCCAAGGAGGGACTCGAGATCGACCTCCCCGCTGAACAGCTCTCGATCGGTCGCTCGAGTGAATCGAACCTCGTCATTCGCGATGACTACACATCGACACACCACGCGCGGTTGCTCTTGTGGAACGAGGGCTGGGTTATTCAAGACCTAGACTCGACGAACGGCACCTACCTCGACGGGGTCCGGGTGATTGTTCCCACTCAAGTGCCGCTCAACACTCCGATCAAGATCGGTACTACGAGCTTCGAACTTCGGCGGTAGG
>JANNCX010000256.1:0-1927 GCA_031387145.1 Salinibacterium sp. | reverse complement strand
ACGGCGGGCGCGACATCCCGGACGACCTCATCTTGCCGGCGCACCACCTCGCGAACTACCGCGAGACCGCGGTGTTGCTCGATCGTGCGCAAAGTGAGCAAGTCGCGAACGCGATTGCCGCGCTCGACAGATTCGGCGCAGGCGCGACGACCATCACGCGGACGACGTACGAGTTCGAACGCGTTACGCGTTCTTCTTAGTGAGCGGGCGCAAGATGATTCCGATGAGCCAGCCAATGAGGCTCAAGACGAGCGCCGCGAGCACTCCCACCCAGAAGCCGTCGACGACGAGTCCGAAGCCCAGAAGGCTCGAGAGCCACGCGACGAGCAAGAGCAAGAGACCGTTGACGATCAGGGAGATCAGGCCGAGAGTGAGGATGTAGATCGGGAACGCGACAATGCGAATGAAGTTTCCGATGATTCCGTTGACGAGACCGAAGATCGCCGCGACGACGAGGTAGGTCACTACGGTTTCAAACGTGCCCGCGGGCGCGAACGCGACCACGTGAATGCCCGCGACGACGAACGTCGTCAACCACAGTGCAAGAGCGTTGATAAGTAGGCGCACGATGAGTCTCATGGTTCAACTATGGCCTGCGCGCGTTGGGGGCGCAATTAGGCTTGCGGGGTGAGCACACAGCGCGTTCGACTTCGCCCCGAGATCGAGTCGATCGTGCCCTATCGGCAGGGTCGCGCCGCAGCGGAAGACGCCTTCAAGCTTTCGTCAAACGAAAACCCTTATCCGCCGCTGCCCGCGGTGCTCAAGTCGATCGCCGCATCGAGCATCAATCGCTACCCGGATGCCTCGGCTCTTGAATTGCGCGAGGTGCTCGGTGCTCGCTTCGGGGTATCCCCCGAGCACGTTCAAGTGGGTGCCGGATCGGTCGCGGTTCTCGCTCAACTCATTTCGGCAGCGAGTGGACCGGGCGACGAAGTCGTCTACGCGTGGCGCAGCTTCGAGGCGTACCCGCTTCTCGTCGCGAGCGCGGGGGCAACGAGCGTCGCAGTGCCAAACACTGCGGACCATCGCCACGACCTCGAGGCGATGCTCGCCGCGATCACGGACCGTACGCGAGTCGTCATGGTGTGCTCGCCCAACAACCCGACGTCGACGATCGTGACGCACGACGAGTTCGTAGCGTTCATGGCGCGCGTGCCGTCCACGATTCTCGTGATTCTCGACGAGGCGTACGTCGAGTTCGTGAACGACGAGAGCGCGGTCGACGGCAGCCGCGTCATCCGCGACTATGCGAATCTCGTCATTTTGCGCACCTTCTCGAAGGCGTACGGGCTCGCGGGCCTGCGCATTGGGTATGCGGTCGGCCCGGAATACGTGATGGATGCCGCTCGGGCGGTAGCCATCCCCCTCTCGGTCACGGAGCCCGCGCAGCGCGCAGCGCTGACGTCGCTAGAGCACGAGAACGAACTGCTCGAGCGCGTCGCGGTCATCGCCACACGTCGCGACGACGTGTGGGAGCGCCTTCGGGAGCAAGGGTGGGACACCCCCCAACCGTTTGGCAATTTCGTGTGGCTCCCCACGGGTGGTGTGACGGCAGAAGCAGCCGAGACCTTCACTCGACACGGTGTCGTTGTTCGCGCACTCGGCGAGGGACTGCGAGTGAGCATTGGTGAGACCGAGTCTGTTGACAAACTGCTAACGGCCGCGGCGGAGGTTGTGGGGATGCAACGATCCGCGCCCTCTGCGGTCACGTTAGATTAGACGAATGTCCTACACCGAGGCCACGATCCAGCTGCTCTCCAATGAGGGCAAGCTCGTCAAAAACGACGCTTCAGCCGAGTACTTGCCGTACATCGAGAAGCTCACGGACGAGCAATTGCGTGAGTTCCACCGCCAGATGGTCGTTATCCGTCGGTTCGACACCGAAGCCGCCAACTTGCAGCGCCAAGGGCAACTCGCGCTGTGGATC
>JANNCX010000063.1:0-2919 GCA_031387145.1 Salinibacterium sp. | reverse complement strand
GTGCATGCGCTCGATCGCGATGGCGGGATCGTGGCTTTTCTCCCGGGCCGCATTGAGCGCGTGTCAACAGGAGACGGTCCCGCCGTCTACGTCGACTATGGGCACAGCCCCGATGCGTTTTCGACCACGATGGCTGCCATTCGAAAATTTACGACCGGCAAACTCATCATGGTGTTTGGCGCCGACGGGGATCGCGATTCATCGAAGCGAATCGAAATGGGTCGCATCGGTAGTGAGCAATCGGACGTTCTCGTGATCACCGACTACAACCCGCGATTCGAGGATGCAGCCGCGATTCGTTCGACGCTTCTCGAGGGCGCCGCGACGGCTTCACACCCCGCAGCAGTCCACGAAGTTGCATCGCAAGCGAAAGCCATCCGGCTCGCTATTTCGCTTGCGAAAGCGGGAGACTCCGTGTTATGGGCAGGTCCGGGGCACGAGGATTACATCGACGTTCTCGGAGAGAAGATTCCGTTCTCGGCACGCGATGAAGCTCGGGCCGCTTTGCGAGAGGAGGGCTGGGCGTGATCGAACTCTCACTCGAACACATCGAGTCGACGCTCGCCGGGCGCTTGGTGTTGCGCGCTGGAGGTTCGGCGACGACCCGGGTAAGCGGCGAAGTCCACACGGATTCACGGCTAGTCGTTGACGGTTCGATCTTCTTTGCGCTCCCCGGTGAGGTTACCGACGGACACCTCTTTGCCCCCAAGGCCGTCGAGAACGGCGCGGTCCTTCTCATCGTCGAGCGCGAGCTCGAACTCGATGTCGATCAGATCGTCGTCATCGATGGGGTCACGGCTCTCGCGGATCTCGCGCGCGATGTCGTCGCTCAAGTGCGTTCACTCGGGCAATTGCGTGTCGTCGCAGTGACGGGATCAAACGGCAAGACGACAACGAAGAACATGTTGCACGCTGTTCTTCAAGCCGAGGGCCCGACGATCGCGCCACGTGAATCGTTCAACAACCACGTCGGTGCCCCCATCTCGATGCTCGCGATTACCTTCGACACTCGCTTTCTCGTCGTTGAGATGGGCGCGAGCGCGATCGGCGAAATCGCGAGGCTAGTGTCGATCGTCACGCCCGACGTCGCGATCGTTCTCAAGGTTGGGCTTGCCCACGTGGGTGAATTCGGTGGCCCCGACGCCGTTCAGCGTGCGAAATCCGAGATGGTCACGCAACTCCCGTCATCCGCTGTGGCAATTCTCAACATCGATGACTCGCGCGTCGCGGCCATGGCACAGCTCACGAAAGCTCGCGTCGAGTGGTTCGGTCTCGCCGACAACGCCGACGTGCGCGCCGTCGACATCGAGGCGACCGCCGTCGGCACAGCGTTTACGCTCGAAATCGACGGGATGTCGCGACCTGTGAAGTTGCGGATACTTGGTGAGCACCACGTCATGAACGCGCTAGCGACCGTCGCCGCAGCGCGCGCCCTCGGCGTTGACTTGGACCACACAATCGCCGCGCTCGAGTCGCTTGCACGCGCAGAGCGATGGCGAATGGAGGTGCTCAGACGTCACGACGGTGTTGTCGTCATTAATGACGCCTATAACGCGAGTCCCGACTCGATGGCAGCGGCGCTCAAGACCCTCGCGCAAATAACGCGAGGAGACGAGCGTTCGGTCGCGGTCCTTGGAGAAATGGCGGAATTGGGTGAGTACGCCGACGCCGAGCATGATCGCATTGGTCGACTCGCGGTTCGCCTCAACGTTCGCAAGCTCATCGTCGTCGGCCACAACGCGCGCCACATCCACAACGCAGCGGGGCTAGAGGGTTCGTGGGACGGGGAGTCGCTGCTCGTCGCTACAGCGGATGAGGCCTACGATGTGCTGCGTGACGAATTGCAATTCGGTGATGTTGTGCTCGTGAAGTCCTCCGGTTCCGCCGGGCTGCGATTTCTCGGGGATCGGATTGCCGGGGTGTCCGAGTGATTTCACTGCTCATCGCGGGCGGATTCTCTCTCGCATTTAGCCTCTTCCTTACGCCGCTATTCATCCGGCTCTTCACACGGCTCAAGTGGGGCCAGTTCATTAGGGATGACGGCCCGCAATCGCACCACACGAAGCGCGGCACGCCGACGATGGGCGGCATCATATTCATTCTCGCCGCGACGATCGGCTACTTCGTCGGGCACGGGGTTGCTGGCGAGCCGCTCACGCTCTCCGGCCTGCTCGTCATTTACCTCATGGTCGGTTTAGGCACGATCGGGTTTATCGACGACTTTCTCAAGACGCGCAACCAGCGCAGTCTTGGGCTCGGCGGTTGGTCGAAGATTCTTGGCCAGGTCGTGGTAGCCGGCGGATTCGCCGCGCTTGCGCTCAACTTTCCCAACGAAGACGGGCTCACTCCCGCGTCGTCGATGATCTCGGCGATTCGCGACGTGCACTGGCTCGACCTCGCCGTATTCGGTGCAATAGCGGGCGGCATCCTGTTCGCGATTTGGGTGACGCTCATCATCGTGAGCGCTTCGAATGGCGTCAACGTCGCCGACGGCCTTGACGGGCTCGCGTCGGGTGCCGCGATCTTCGCCATCTCGGCATACATCTTCATTGGGTTCTGGCAGTTCAATCAGTCGTGCGCTGGGGGCGCCGATCCCGAAGACCTGTACCGCTGTTACGAAGTGCGCGATCCGCTCGACCTCGCGATAATCGCGGCAGCCATTTGTGGGTCGCTCATCGGATTCTTGTGGTGGAACACGTCGCCGGCTCAAATCTTCATGGGTGACACGGGTTCGCTCGGACTCGGGGGAGCGCTTGCTGCACTCGCGATCTTGAGCCGCACCGAGCTCTTGCTCATTTTGATCGGTGGGCTCTTCCTGATCGTCACGGGGTCGGTGATCTTGCAAAGGGTGTACTTCAAGATCACGAAGGGCAAACGCATATTCCTCATGAGTCCGCTTCACCATCACTTCGAGCTCAA
>JANNCX010000231.1:0-2076 GCA_031387145.1 Salinibacterium sp. | reverse complement strand
GTCGATGTCCTTGTTGACTTGCTCGACGGAGCGGTTCGAGTGCGCAGACAGCGTCTCTTCGAGCCACTCGCGCATGCGCAAAATCTCGCGCGCCTGAATCTCGATGTCCGACGCTTGACCTCGACCCGAGTCGCCCGTGGACGGCTGGTGGATGAGGATGCGCGCGTTCGGGAGCGCGAGGCGCTTGCCGGGCGTTCCCGCTGCCATGAGCACAGCCGCAGCAGAAGCCGCCTGGCCGAGCACAACCGTCTGGATGTGCGGACGGATGTAGAGCATCGTGTCGTAGATCGCCGTCATCGCCGTGAAAGATCCGCCGGGTGAATTGATGTACATGACGATGTCGCGGTCGGGGTCTTGGCTCTCGAGAACGAGCAACTGGGCCATGACGTCATCCGCTGACGCATCGTCGATTTGCACGCCGAGGAAGATGATGCGGTCTTCGAAGAGCTTCGCGTACGGGTCTTGACGCTTGTAGCCGTATGCCGTGCGCTCCTCGAAAGTCGGCAGGATGTAGCGCGACTCGGCCGTGGGACGAGCGATACCCGAGGCGTTGAGAATGTTGTCCATGAGGGTTCCTACTTCTTGATCGCGGTGGGGTCGTCGGGCACGGATTCATCGGTACCGCCGCCGCCCACAACTTGGGAAGCGAACTCGCGAAGGTGGTCCACAAAGCCATATTCGAGCGCGCCCTGCGCGTCGAACCAGTTGTCACGGTCGTTGTCGATGAGGATCTGCTCGACCGACTTTCCGGTCTGCTCGGCCGTAAGTTCGGCCATCCGCTTCTTCATATCGAGAATGACGTGCGCTTGGGTCTGGATGTCGGCGCTCGTTCCGCCGAACCCGCCGGACGGCTGGTGCAATAGCACGCGAGCGTTGGGTGTGATGTAGCGCTTGCCCTTCGTGCCAGACGACAGGAGGAATTGACCCATGGATGCCGCGAGCCCGATGCCCACCGTGACGATGTCGTTCGGCACGAACTTCATCGTGTCGTAGATCGCCATGCCCGCGGTGATCGAGCCACCGGGAGAGTTGATGTACAGGTAGATATCGCGCTTGGAATCCTCGGCCGCAAGCAGCAGGATCTTCGCGCAAATCTCGTTGGCGTTGTCGTCACGCACTTCTGACCCAAGCCAGATGATGCGGTCCTTGAGGAGTTGGTCGAAAATGCTTGAGACCAATGCCGGTTGGGCCATTGTCGCGCTCCGTTTCAGTTTGTCGCTGACTCGAATCTAGCCGAGCTTTTCGGGCAGAATGCCGCTGTTCGCCGTGGGCAGATAGCAGGATGCCCGGCAGCCGAGTACCGCGCGCCGACGCACCAATGTCGGCGAGCGTAATCCGGCGCTGAGCCTCCAGTTTTGGCGGCCTTACTAGTACTCGAAGTCACCACAAGTGGAGGCTCGGCGCGGGGAAGGGAACTAGTGGTCGTGACCGGCGTGGTCGTGACCGGCGTGGTCGTGACCATCATGGTCGTCGTGGGCGCCAGCGAGCGCCTCGACGAAGTCGTCGGAGCCACCGCCAGTTACCGACGCCGTGAAGGCAGACACATCGACGGCCTTGCCCTTCGAGTCGACGACCTTGGCCTGTGACAACACCGTCGCGAGCGCCTTGACGCGCGCAACCTCGGCGATCATCGAGGGAATCTGGCCGTTTTTGTCGAGAACCTGGATGAACTCGCCGGGCTCCATGCCGTATTGCGAAGCGCCCTGAACGAGGTAACTCGTGAGCTCCTGCTGGCTGACCTTGATCTCTTCCTTCTCGACGATCGTGTCGAGCAAAATCTGCGAGCGAAATGTCTTCTCGCTCGAGATAACAACTTCGGCGCGGTGCACGTCGTCTTCGAGGCGGCCTTCGCCCTCGAGGTGACGATTGACTTCGTCCTCAACGAGCTTGGCTGGAACCGGGATGTCTACCGACTTGAGCAACTCGTCGACGATCTGGTCACGCGCTTGAGCGCCCTGACCAAAAGCCTTCGATCGCTCGACTTGCTCCTTGATGTCGGCCTTGAGTTCCTTGATCGTGTCGAACTGACTCGCGATCTGCGCAAACTCATCATCGGCCTCGGGAAGCTCGCGCTCC
>JANNCX010000220.1:0-2185 GCA_031387145.1 Salinibacterium sp. | reverse complement strand
GCCCGAGAAGAACGGGGCCGCCCCGCGAATGACGATGAACGCACTCGCCCACGCAAGCAAAGTCACCGCGATCGCAACGAGCACTGCGGCGCTGACTCGCTGTACCGGGACTGTTGTGCTCACGAGGTCACCCTAGTTCTGCGCATCGCGCCACGTTAGCCAGTCGCGCGCGAGGTCGAGGTTGAAGTCAGGGCCCGAGAGACCTAGCGTGAAGAGCGTGACGCCGAGTTCGCGCAGCTCGTCGGCAACGACGAGGTCTTTCACGCGCTGCTCGCTCGACAACTCGATCTCGCTTACGTCGCGGCCGACCGCGTCGCAGTGTTCCTCGAGAATGCCGATCTTGCGTGGAAGGTCAGCGGGCGACACGAAACTGTGCCAAATGTCTGCGTGCTGCGCGACGATCCGCAACGTCTTCTTCTCGCCAGCGCCGCCAATGAGGATGGGGATGTCCCGAATGGGCGCGGGATTGAGCTTCGCCCAGCGCGACTCGATGCGCGGAAGGGCGAGAGCGAGGTCATCCAGTCGGCTATCGGCCGTACCGAACTCGTAGCCGTACTCGTCGTAGTCGCGTTCGAACCACCCCGAGCCCGTGCCGAAAATGAACCGCCCGCCCGAGATGTGGTCGAGCGTTCGCGCCATGTCTGCTTGCAAGTCGGGATTGCGGTAGCTGTTGCAATTGACGAGCGTGCCGAACTCGACGCGGCTCGTCATTTCTGCCCACGAGCCGAGTTCCGTCCACGCTTCGAAGTGGAGCCCGTCTCGATCACCGCTGAGCGGAAAAAAATGGTCCCAATTGAAGAGGATGTCGACGCCGAGATCTTCGAGCGCCCGGACCGTGTCGCGCACCTTAGGGTAGAGAGCGTGCTGAGGCTGAACCTGCACTCCGAGGCGAACGGGGCGGGACGTCATTCGCCCACTCGGCTTATTCAGCGGGATCGGCGATGCCGACATAGCGCGTCTCGAGATATTCCTCGATACCCTCCGCTCCTCCCTCGCGGCCCAATCCGGACTGCTTGACCCCGCCGAAGGGTGCCGCCGGATTGGAAACGATCCCCGTGTTGAGACCGAACATGCCGACCTCGAGTTCCTCCGCCAGCCGCAGTCCTCGATTGAGGTCCCGGGTGAACGCGTAGGCGACGAGCCCGAACTCGGTGTCATTCGCCAGAGCAATCGCCTCCTGCTCCGTCGAGAAGGTAACGATGGGGGCGACCGGGCCGAAGATCTCCTCCCGCAGAATCTGTGCATCCGGAGCGACGTTGGTAAGAACGGTCGGCTCATAAAAGTAGCCTGCTCCGTCCACCGGCCGACCGCCGAGCAGCACTGTCGCCCCTTCAGCGACGCTGGCGCTCACCAACCGGTGAACCTTGGTGCGCGTCTCCTCGTCGATGAGGGGGCCAATCTTCGATTCGGGCAAGGTGCCTCGAGCGACGGTGTACGCTCGCATTCGGTCTACGAATCGAGCAGTGAAGTCCTCGGCGACGGTGTCTTGGACTAGGATGCGATTCGCCGCAGTGCACGCCTCGCCACCGTTACGCAGCTTGGCAAGCATCGCACCCTCGACGGCCTTGTCTAGATCAGCATCGGCGAAAACCAGCAGCGGAGCGTTGCCGCCGAGCTCCATGGAAGTGCGAAGCACCTGGTGGGCCGCATCCGCGATGAGTCTGCGACCAACTTCGGTCGAGCCCGTGAAGGAAAGTTTGCGCAGACGCGGATCACGGATGAGCGCCGATGTCGTCGCTCCGGCTGTCGTGGTTTGAATCACGTTGAGGACGCCCGCTGGCAATCCGGCCTCAGCCAGAACCTGGGCGAACAGGATCGCAGTCAGTGGCGTGAGAGCCGCGGGTTTGAGCACCATTGTGCAGCCAGCAGCGATGGCCGGCGCTATCTTGCGCGTCGCCATTGCTAGGGGAAAGTTCCACGGCGTAATGAACAGACACGGCCCTACAGGGCGTTTCATTACGAGAAGCCGACTCTTGCCGTCAGGGGAAATTGCGTACCGGCCGCTTACGCGGGCTGTCTCCTCGGAGAACCAGCGCAGGAATTCCGCACCGTATGCAACTTCGCCTCGCGCTTCGGCAAGGGGCTTACCCATCTCGAGTGTCATTAGCAGGGCGAAGTCGTCGGCGCGGGCCGTGACCGTCTCAAACGCCCGACGAAGGATCTCGGCGCGCTCGCGCGGAGCAGT
>JANNCX010000245.1:0-3416 GCA_031387145.1 Salinibacterium sp. | reverse complement strand
TGCAGGGTGTCGTTAGCTGCCGCCATCCACTTCGCGGGATTCGTCACGTTGTAGTGCGCCTCGAATCCGAGCTCTTCGAGCCGGCGGTCGGCAAGGTACTTGACGTACTGGTTGATGTACGTGGCGTTGAGACCGAGAATGCCGTTGGGGAGGAGGTCTCGGTTGTATTCCTCTTCCATCTCCACAGCATCCAGAATCATCTGCTTGATCTCGGCAGCGAACTCTTCCGTTTGAAGATCGGGGTTCTCTTCGAGCACCGTCAGGATCAGGTTGATTCCGAACTTGAGGTGCAAGCTCTCGTCACGCACGACCCAGTCCATGAGCGAACCGAAGTTGCGCAGCAGATTACGTTGGCGGAACGACAGGGCGACCATGAAGCCTGAGTAGAACCACACACCCTCGAGGATCACGTTGTACGCGACGAGATTGCGGATGAAGTCCTTCTTGCCATCCGTCGTCGTGATGTCGAGAGTCTGTTCCGTCATGCGGCGGATGTACTTGACCTCGAACTCTTCCTTGCGAGCCATCGAGGGAATGTCGACGTGCAAGGCATAAGCGGCCTCACGGTCAATCGGGAACGTCTCGAGCACGTACTCGAAGCTCATGCAGTGGTTCGCTTCTTCCCACATTTGCTTCGCGAGATAGAGGCTGCACTCGGCGGCATTGACGTAGGGGTAAACGCCGAAAGCGAGTGCCTTGTTGACGAGCAACTCGTTGGGGTTGAAGTAACTCATGAGGAACGTCACAGCGTGACGCTCCTCGTCTGTCATCTTCTTGAAGTCAGCGATGTCTTCGCCGAGTTGAATCTCGTTGGGGAACCACGTGTTCGCGACAGCCTGGTCGTACAGGTCCATCGCCCACTGGTAGCGGATTGGCTTGAGCAGAAGACCTTCTTGCAGGCCCGTTCCTAAGATGCCCATGTTTTTATTGGCAACTTTCGCATTGAAGGTCGTCCATCGGGTCGATGGGGACTTCGTATTCGGTGAATCGATCGACCCGAGCAAGCACAGCTTGCTCGGCGCTGGCGTCGCGGGATTGCGATGCAATCCCCATAGCTCCATCGCGCATAAGAGTTAGTTCCCTGCCTTCGGTGCGAGTCCGCCGAACCCACGACGCGCTGGCGCGGCGCTCACTGAAGCTTCGGCCGAAGCGGATGCGGGTGCAGCCGAAGCCGCCTCGATCTCCTCCGACTTGTTGACCTTGACGGTCGACTGCTCGGCCGTGTGGCGAGGCTTCATGTGTAGGTAGTACGTCGTCTTTACGCCGCGTTCCCACGCCGCGAAGTAGATGTCCATCATGTCTCCGAGGTCGCGCGTCTCGAGGTACATGTTGCGGCTGATGGCTTGGTCGATCCACTTTTGTGCGCGAGCCGAGACCTCGAGGAATGCGTACGGCGAGAGCTGGAAGCTCGTCTTGTACACCTCCTTGATGTGGTCGGGAATCGCGGCAACGCTCTGGATGTCACCCTGGCTGCGCAGAATTGCTTCGCGCGTCGAGTCCCAGATTCCGAGCTTCTGGAGGTCGGCAACGAGGTTGCGGTTGACTTCGAGGAACTTGCCGTTGGATGTCGCGCGGCTGAAGATTTGCGAGAACTGCGGGTCGAGGCCGGGGGTCGTTCCTGCGACAAGCCCGATCGACGCGGTCGGCGCGATCGCCATGAGCGTCGCATTACGCATGCCGCCCTTGACCTTGAGGCGCAGTGCATCCCAGTCCAAGCGCGTCGTGCGGTTGACCTTGATCTCGATGCCGCGGTCCGCTTCGGTGAGCGCGATCGAGTCGAGGGGCACAAGGCCTTGCGACCAGCGGCTGCCCTCGAAGTTCGCGTATGAACCGCGCTCCTTCGCGAGTTCGGTCGACGCGTCGATCGCGGCGTACGAGACGTGCTCCATGATCTCGTCGATGAGGTCGTAGGCAGCTTCGCTCTCGTAGCTGATGCCGAGCTTCTCGATGATGTCTGTGAAGCCCATGACTCCGAGGCCGACGGCGCGGTTCTGCTGGTTGGAGAAGTCGGCTTCCGCGACGCTCGAGCGCGTGATGTCGATGAGGTTGTCGAGCTGTCGAACCGCGAGACGCGCGCTCTCTTCGATCTTCGCAAAGTCGAGGGCTCCGTCGGCGAAGTGCTGCGAGAGGTTGATCGACGCGAGGTTGCACACCGAGACGTTGTCAACATCTTGCGGGAGCGTGATTTCGGTGCACAGGTTCGAGAGGTGGATCGTCCCCGTGTTGTTGTTGAGCGCGCGGTTGTTGATCGTGTCTTTCCACGTGAGCCACGGGTGGCTCGTGGTTTGGAGCGAAATGAGGATCGACTTGAACTGCTCGCGCGCCGTGATCTTCTTGAAGTGGTTGATCTGGCCGGCCTCGGCCATTGCGACGTATTCGTTGTAGCGCTCTGAGAACGCCTTGCCGTAAAGCTCGTTGAGGTCGGTGACTTCGAGCGGGTCGAAGAGGTACCAGTCGTCGTCGTTTTGAACGCGCTTCATGAACTCGTCGCTGATCCACACCGCCGTGTTGGCCGTGCGGGTGCGGCGGTAGGGGTCGCCAGAATTCTGGCGAAGGTCGAGGAACTCGGGGAAGTCGAGGTGCCAGTTCTCCATGTAGAAGCACAACGCGCCGAACTTCTTGCCGCCGCGGCTAACCGCGCGCAGGATCGAGTCGATCGTGTGCATGAACGGGATCGGCCCTGTCGAGGTCGTGTTGTTCGAGCGGATGGGCGAACCTTGCGCGCGAAGCTTCGTTACCGAGAGACCGATTCCGCCCGTGCCCTTCGTGAGCCACATGACGTCGCGAGTCGTCTTCGCGATGTGCTCCATGTCGTCTTGCATTTCCATGACGAAGCAATTAGCGAGCTGCGGGTAGATCGTTCCCGCGTTGACGAGAGTGGATCCGGCCGCGAGATACTCGAGCGAGCTCATCTTGCGGTAGAACTTCAGCGCCGCCTCGGTCGGGTGTTCTTCATTGAGCGAGAGGCCCATGGCAATGCGCATCCAGAAGTATTGGGGCACCTCGAGCGCGTCACCGTTTCGGCCCTTGATGCCGTAGCGGTTGTTGAGGGTCACGACGCCGATGTACTTGAGCAGTTCGTCTTGCGCCGGCTCAAGGTGGCTGCTGAGCTCGTCGAGGTCGAACAGTTCGGTGAGTCGAGGGTCGAGGAGTCCCTCTTCTACGCCGCGAATGACGTTAGGCGCGAAGTGCGCGCGGTGAAGCTCCTTGAGCTCGACCGCGGTGCGGTAGTCACCGAGCACGCGCTTGTAGATGGTCTTGAGGAGCAAGCGCGCCGCGACGATATCGAAAGCCGGGTCATCCTTGACGTTCTGAAGGGCAACTTGGATGACGGCTTCGTCAAGCTGTTGGGTCGTAATTCCGTCGAAGAGGGTGAGCTCGAGCTCGCTCGCGATTTGCGTGACCCACGTGATGTT
>JANNCX010000170.1:0-3677 GCA_031387145.1 Salinibacterium sp. | reverse complement strand
CCGTCGCCGAGAAGCTCGGTCGTCTCTCGGCTGTCGATTATGTCGTGCTGACGGCAGGAAGCTTCGACATTCTCGCGGAGGTCGTGTGCGAGAACGACGACGACCTCATCGATCTGCTGAACGAGCAGATCCGAGGAATCGACGGAGTGCAATCCACCGAAACTTTTGTTTATTTGAGACTTCACAAGCAGTTCTATAACTGGGGAACGAGATGAGTAACATGCCCACATACAACGAAGCAGATCTGCAGCAAAAGGCTAAGGATCATTTGTGGATGCACTTCGCGCGTCAATCCGTCATGGAGTCGGGCCACGGTGTGCCGATCATCACGAAGGGTGAAGGCCACCACATTTGGGACTCGAAGGGCAAGAAGTACATCGACGGGCTCAGTGGACTCTTCGTTGTAAACGCTGGCCACGGTCGCAAGCGACTCGCAGAGGTGGCCGCCAAGCAGGCAGAAGAACTCGCGTTCTTCCCGATCTGGTCGTACGCGCATCCCAACGCAATCGAGCTCGCCGACCGTCTCGCCTCGCACGCGCCAGGTGACCTCAACCGAGTGTTCTTCTCGACGGGCGGCGGCGAGGCCGTCGAGACCGCCTTCAAGCTCGCGAAGTACTACTGGAAGCTCCAGGGGCGACCCACGAAGCACAAGGTAATTTCGCGCGCGATCGCGTACCACGGCACACCGCAAGGCGCCCTCGCCATCACGGGAATCCCCGCGATGAAGGAGATGTTCGAGCCCCTCGTTCCTGGCGGATTCCGCGTTCCCAACACCAACTACTACCGCGCGGCCGAGATGGGATTCGTTCCGTCAGCGGGAGCGAGCGATGCAGCAGCCGAGGCCGAATTCGGCTTGTGGGCGGCGAACCGCATTGAAGAAATGATTCTCTTCGAAGGCCCAGAAACGGTCGCGGCGGTATTCCTCGAGCCCGTGCAGAACTCGGGTGGCTGCTTCCCGCCCCCTCCCGGCTACTTCAAGCGAGTTCGCGAGATTTGCGACCAATACGACGTGCTGCTCGTGAGCGACGAAGTGATTTGCGCGTTCGGTCGCATCGGCCACATGTTCGCGTGTGAGGCATACGACTACGTGCCTGACATGATCACGTGCGCCAAGGGAATGACGAGCGGTTACTCCCCCATCGGAGCGACGATCGTGTCAGAGAAGGTCTACGAGCCGTTCAAGCACGGCTCGACGTCATTCTATCACGGCTACACGTTTGGCGGACACCCCGTGTCATCCGCTGTCGCGCTAGCGAACCTCGACATCTTCGAAGAAGAGAAGCTCAACGAGAGAGTTCGCGAGAACTCACCGATCTTCCGCAAGACCCTTGAGCGGTTGGGCGACCTTCCGATTGTCGGCAACGTGCGCGGAGACGGCTACTTCTTCGGAATCGAGCTCGTGAAAGACAAGGCATCGAAGGAGACATTCGATGACGACGAGTCCGAGCGCTTGCTCCGTGGCTTCTTGTCGAAGGCCTTGTTCGAGGCCGGCCTCTATTGCCGAGCGGATGACCGTGGCGATCCTGTAATCCAGCTCGCTCCGCCGCTCACAACCGGGCCTGCCGAGTTTGACGAGATCGAAGGCATCTTGCGAAACGTGCTGACGGAAGCGTGGACTCGGCTCTAACTCCTGCCCTACTCGCGGCGATGAAAGGGATGTTTACGCTGTGACGAGCGAGCAGAGTTCCTACCGGAATCTTTCTTTTTGGCACGAAACTGTTGCCGACGATTTGTCGCGGCGAGCCTCGCTGACGACCGACATCGACGCCGATGTCGCGATCGTTGGCGGCGGCCTCACGGGCTTGTGGACCGCGTGGTACTTGCTCGCACGCGACCCGTCACTGGCGATCGTTGTGCTTGAGAAGGAGATCGCGGGCTTCGGTGCGTCTGGTCGAAACGGAGGATGGGCGAGCGCTTTGTTCCCGCGCTCGACCGCTTCGCTCGAGCGCGCCCACGGTCGCGAAGCCGCGCTCGCGATGCGACGTGCCATGATCGCCTCGGTCGACGAGGTTGGCGCTGCCGCGGCCGAAGCCGGTATCGACATCGACTTCGCGAAGGGTGGAACCGTTGGCTTCGCGCGGTCACAAGTGCAACTCGCTAGCGCTCGAGCCGACGTTGCCGAGGCCGCCTGTTACGGCGTCGATTTGCTCGAGTTGTGGGCATCCGATCGCGTTCATGCCAAGGATGCAATAGGCGCGAGCTTCGACCCGTCGTGCGCGCGGATCCACCCAGCCAAACTCGTGCGCGGCCTCGCGCGGGCACTTGAGGCCCGCGGAGTCGTCATTTACGAGGGAACAGAGGTTGTCAGCTACTCACCACATCGCGTAGTCACACCAAACGGAACCGTGCGAAGCGAGACGATTGTCGTCGCGACCGAGGGCTATACCGCAACAATGCGCACGACGAAAAGACGCGTACTCCCGCTCTATTCGCTCATGATTGCAACCGACCCGCTGCCCGAGCCTGTGTGGCAAGAGATCGGCATCGAACACGGTCAGACGTTCAACGACTACCGGCACTTGCTCATTTACGGCCAGCGCACGGCCGATAATCGTTTTGCGTTTGGTGGGCGCGGAGCTCGATATCACTGGGGTAGCGCGATTCGAAGCGAGTATGACCGCGTTCCCGCGGTGTTCGCGAAGCTCCGGAGCTCACTCGGTGAGCTGTTCCCCGTCATCGGCGATGTGCCCGTCAGCCACGCGTGGGGCGGACCGCTGGGTGTTCCGCGCGACTGGCATTCGACGGCATCCTTCGACCGAGCCACCGGCATCGCGTGGGCGGGCGGATACGTTGGTGACGGGCTTTCGACGACGAACCTTGCCGGTCGCACCCTCGCCGACCTCATCACTAACACCGAATCCGAGCTCGTGAGCTTGCCGTGGGTCAACCATGCGTCGCCGAAGTGGGAACTTGAGCCGCTCAGATTCATTGGCGCCAATGCTGGCCTCGTCGCGATGAAGATCGCTGATGCGGAGGAACGAATCACTCGTCGGCCTTCCATTGCAGCGAAACTCATGGGCCCTCTCGTCGGCCATTGATCGGCCACGCGATTAGGCTTTTCGAGTGACGATCGCTGAACCCGCCCCCGTGGACGACGCTCCTCAGCGCGCCAAGCCCCGTCGAGCCCGACGAACCTTCGGGGTCATCGCAATGATTGTCGTTGGCGCAGTCCTCGCTGGCGCGGTCTGGATCGCCCTCAATCCGCAGCGCGTTACCGACCAACTCGCGGTATGGAGCTTCAAGCCAAGCGCAGCGCTCGAGGGGTATGTCGATCGCAGCTTGTTCACGGATGAAGGTCGGTTTCTGTTCTTCGCGAGCCAACCCGTCATTGCCCCCGAGGGCGAATTCGACGATGTGTGCGCGAGCCGCTCAGAAGATGTGGGAATTTTGGGCTGCTACTTGCCCAACGAGCAAACCATCTTACTTTACGACGTGACGGACGCCCGGCTCGACGGCCTCGAAGAGACAGTCGCGGCGCACGAGTTGCTTCACGCCGTGTGGGACCGCATGTCGCAAGCGGATCGGGACGCGCTCGCGCCGTATCTCGAAGCCGAAGTCGCGGCTCGCGCGGATGACGAGGCTCTAGCTCAGACGCTTGCGTTCTATGCAGAGAACGAGCCGGCGGAGCGGCTCAACGAGCTTCACTCGATCGTCGCTACGGAGTTTGATGAAATTGC
>JANNCX010000169.1:0-7962 GCA_031387145.1 Salinibacterium sp. | reverse complement strand
ACCGCACGGTCGCCGCGGCCGGCCCGCCGCCGGGAACGTCCTCGGCGCGCACCGCAAGCACCCGCGCGCCGGTGAGGAGGGCGCGACGCACAAGCTCGTCGACGACACCGTAGCTGTGAGCGTCGTCGGTCTCGGAGAAGGTGATCGCCCCCGATTGCTCATCAACGACCCCGTGGACGAGCGTGTCCATGTCGAAGAGAAGCGTGTCGACGGCGCCGAAGGTCGCGGACCGAGCGATGTCGCTCAAGTCCTTTACTGCACTCCCCTGCGCGAACCGACTCGACACCTCCTCCTTCAGGAGGTCGAGCGCACTCGCATATAGGGCATCGAGGATAGGGCGCGCGGAAGCGGCAAGACTCTCGTCGCTGAGTTCGTCCGGGTTGCCGCGGATCGTCTCCGCGGCGAGATGAGGGTAGTTGGTGATGGCACGGTAAATGCCGTCGAGCGGCTCGGTGGTCGCCAAGATGAGCGGCACGGTTGAACCGTTGAGAATCGGGCGGATCGCGGCATCCACTGATCGGGAGTACTGGCCTAGACGAAGCTTGCGACCCTCTGATCCCTGGATGCGCCCCGACGGCGAGCGCCCGCTGATCGACGCGAGGCCGACTGAACTCGCGGCATCCTTCGGAAGGTCGGCTACCTCGACGGTGTATGCGCCCTCGCCCGCGCTCACCTCAACGAGTCGAGCGGCGTTCTCGGAGATCGCAAGCACGAACGCGGCCTGCGGGAAGGTCACGGCGCGCACGAGCGGTTTGATGTACAGCCGGTCGGAAACCTCAAGGGCAGACGGTAGTCGACTCGGCACCCGGAACGTCTGCACGTGGCCCGCGGTCACGAAGATGACGAGCGAGTTTGAGAGGTAACGCCAGAACTGCGAATCTGCGCTGAGGTCGACGATGGCGTCTTCGAGCTCTTCGATCAGAGCCCGACTTGCTCCGGCGTCGGCAAGCTGGGCGGCTGCCTCGTCCAGTTGGTTGCGCAATTCGATCCTTGCCGTTTCCATGTGGCTCAGAACCGGGCTTGTCGGAAGGTAGATCGACACACTGAACGGCTCCCGCACAGTCGCGAGGTAGCGCAGGGTCGTTTCGCTGGGTATGTCGGTGTGGAGCATGGCGTTTCCCTAACTCTGAGCTGTTTCTACTCGACGAATGTCGCCCACGGTGAGTGGTGGCCGTGACTGCGGTCATGAAAGCCTAGCGCCGCCGAGTGTCGCGCCAATTACCGCTAAACGAGGAGCCCGGGGCCCCTCGCGGGTTGGGGCCCTTCTGACTCCTCACAGAAATGACGATTGGCCCGGTCGTTTACCGAGCCATTCGTCATTTCGTTGCGGAGACGGAGGTGTGTTCGTTCAGGACATAGGAAACGCATCTCTCGGGACATAGGAAACTCTCGGCCACGCTCGTGGGATGTCGAAAGCCCGTCTTGTTATCACCGCTGTCGTGCTCGAGGGAAGGTCGCAGGCCGACGTTGCTCGCGACTACGGGGTCTCCAAAGGATGGGTTTCGAAGCTCGTTGCCCGCTACCGAGCAGAGGGCGATCCCGCGTTCCAACCCCGATCACGGCGGCCCAGGAGCAGTCCGAACGCGACGCCGACCGCGGTGATCGAGCTGATCGTCCAGCTGCGCACACAACTGACCGCGGCCGGTCACGATGCTGGCCCCGACACGATCGCCTGGCACCTCACCCAGCACCACCGTGTGACTGTGTCTGCAGCAACGATCAGCCGCCACCTCACCCAAGCCGGGCTAGTAGTGCCGGAGCCGAAGAAGAAACCCCGCTCCTCCTACATCCGCTTCGAAGCGGCCATGCCCAACGAAACGTGGCAATCCGACTTCACCCACTACCGCCTTGTCGACCGCACCGACGTGGAGATCCTGACCTGGCTCGACGACTGCACCCGCTACGCCCTGAACATCACGGCACACGCCGCGGTCACCACCCCGATCGTGCTCGCCACGTTCCAAAACGCGGTGGCAGCCCACGGAATCCCAGCCTCCACCCTCACCGACAACGGCATGGTCTTCACCACAAGACTCTCCGGAATCGGCAGGGCCGGCGGCCGCAACGCATTCGAAGCCGAACTGCGGCGCCTGGGCGTTGACCAGAAGAACTCCCGGCCAGGGCACCCGACGACCCAGGGCAAGATCGAAAGGTTCCAGCAAACAATGAAGAACTGGCTCCGCGCGGCAACCCCGCAGCCAACCACGACCGCCGAGTTGCAGCGGCTGCTCGACCAGTTCGCGCAGGAATACAACAACGACCGCCCGCACCGACCCCTGCCCCACCGAGCGACCCCCGCGACGATCTACCAGCGCCTGCCGAAAGCGACCCCGACCGGCACCCGAGACACCGACGCCCACGAACGAGTCCGACGCGACCGGGTCGACAACGCCGGCAGCATCACCCTGCGCGTCCAAGGGCGACTTCACCACATCGGCATCGGGCGAACCCACGCCCGAACCCACGTCATCATCCTCGCCCAAGACCTCAACGTCCGAGTCATCAACGCCACAACGGGAGAACTGCTCCGCGAACTAACAATCGACCAAAACCGCGACTACCAGCCCCAAAACAAAAGAAACTCTTGAACCAATGCAGGTTCAAGAGTTTCCTATGTCTTGCGAGATCACATCGTTGCGGGGACAGGATTTGAACCTGCGACCTCTGGGTTATGAGCCCAGCGAGCTACCGAACTGCTCCACCCCGCGGCGTAGTTCAAGGGTAACACAGCGGTGGAGGGTGGCCCGGCGGTGGGCGGGTTTCGATACGCGGCCCGAAGGGTCGCTACTCAACCCGCCTGCGCGGCCTCGTAACCGACCCAGCGCAGCTGGGTCGGCGCTGGCGTCGCAGAATCGCTGTGCGATTCCTATCGCTCCAGCGCGCTCAACCCGCCTTTAGCCGAGGGCCGCGATTGCTCTGTCGATCGCCTCCTGCATGCGTGCATCCGCTTCCGCAGCAGCAACCAGATCGTTGGCAGCGTACGCCGCCTGACGATCGGCGAGCGCTGTCTGGTAGTCCTCGAGCGCTTGCGTCAACACTGCGTTGTCGGTCGGAGTTGTCGGGTCCGTCGGCGTCGTCGGGTCCGTGGGGTCCGTCGGCGTCGTCGGGTCGGTTGGGGTTTCGCCGTCTCCAGCGGATGCCCCCGAGTCGCCACCAAACAGGGCATCGAGTGCCTCGTCGAGGGTGTCTTCGAAGGCGATCTCGTCACCGAATGACACGAGCACCTTGCGCAAGAGCGGGTAGATCGTTCCGCTCGTGGACTGCACGTACACCGGTTGCACGTAGAGCAATCCGCCACCGACCGGGACCGTCAGCAGGTTACCGAGTTTGACCTCGGTCTCGCCGCGCTGCAAGAGGGCGAGTTCGTTCGCCACCTTCGTGTCGGTCTTGAACGTGTTCTGCACTTGTCCGGGGCCGGGCACGGTGTCTTGCTTCGGCAGCGTAAGCAGCGTGATCTTGCCGTAGTTGGGTCCGGCATCCGAATTCACAGACAAGTAGCCCGTGAGCACGTTTCGCGTCGAATCGGCGTCACCCTTAGGGATGAACGTCGAGTACAGCGTGAACGCGGGGCCATCGGTTCCGGGAACCTTCATCGTCAAGTAGTACGGCGGCTGGAGCGTGGGGTTGCCGTTCGCACCGACTGGATCGTTGGGGGTAACCCACTGATCGTCGCTCGAGTAGAACGAGCCCGGGTCGGTCACGTGGTACGAACCGAGAATCGCGCGCTGCACCTTGAAGAGGTCAGCTGGGTAACGCACGTGATCGAGCAAGTCGGCGCTCATGTCGCTCATCGGCAGAAGCGTTGACGGGAACACCTTCGCCCACGTCGCGAGCACGGGGTCTTTGTCGTCCCACGCATAGAGCGTCACGGTTCCGTCGTACGCATCAACCGTGGCCTTGACCGAGTTGCGGATGTAGTTAATGTCGTCAACTGCGAAAGCGGGAGCCGGCGTGTATGTGTCGGCGATCGCGCTCGAGAGCTGCTCGACGTGCGAGTACGGGTAGTTGGCGCCCGTGGTGTAGCCGTCGACGATCGCGGGGTATACATCGCTGTCGAGCGTCAAGTACGGCGCTACCTTCTGCACGCGATCGATGGGGTTTCGGTCGTACAGAATTTGCGACTCATCCGTTACGGCGTCAGACAAGAAGATCTGCTCCGACTGGAACTTGATCGCGTAAATGAGCTTGGCGAAAATGTTGTTGAGAACGGGCCCGCCGTCGCCCGCGAACGTCGTCGTCGCATTCTGATCGCTCTCGGCGCCTCGCGACGGGTAATCGAGTTCGATGTCCTTGTTGCCCTCTGGGCCGCCAACGATCGAGTACTCGGGCGACTCTTCGCCGAAGTACACGCGCGGCTCGAACTCGCCGAGGGCTCCTACGCTCGGGATGCCCGATTCAAGGAACACCGGCTCGCCATCGCTCGAGCGCTGGTTGCCATACGCGGCAACCACGCCATAACCGTGCGTATAGACGACGGTGTTGTTGTACCAAGTTTGCGAATCGCCCAGACCCGATTGGTTGAGTTCGCGTACCGCGATCACGGTGTCTTGGGTCTTGCCGTCGATCACGTAGCGGTCGACGTCGAGGTGATTGCTGAATTGGTAGTACTGCTTGAACTGCTCGAGCTGAGCGAATGCTTGCGGCGCGATCGCGGGGTCGAGAATTCGAATGTTCGCGGTCGTTTCTGCGTCTTCGCGAAGCGCGCCGGGCTCTGTTGTCGTTTCCGCGCTCGTGGGCACCTCGTCGACATCCGCTACTCCGTATGCTTCGCGAGTGGCTTGGATGCTCCGATCTATGTACTCCGCCTCATACGTACGGGCGCTCGGCTCGACTTGAAAACGCTGCACAACCCACGGGTAGATGCTGCCCACGACGAGGCCGCTCACGAGAAGTAGAGCCGTTCCGATGATGGGCAGGCGCCACCGACCAATGATGGCCGTGACTATGAACAAGACAGCGACTAGGGCGGCGATACCCGCGAGAATTGCGCGGCCAGGAATCGTCGCGTTGGCCTCGGTGTAACCCGCGCCCGTGCCGAGGAAGCCTTGGCTCGTGCTGTAGAGCGTCGTGTACTGGTCGAGCCACAAGCTCGCTGCTTGAAGCACGAGGTAGAGCGCGGCGGTAATCGAAAGCTGGACTCGTGCCGAGCGCGAGATGCGCACTTCGCGACCCGAGAAGCGGATGGCTCCATAGAGGTAGCTCGTCGCAAGGGCTGCAATCCCCGAAATCAGTACAACGGCGGACGCGAACCCTACCACGGCATGGATGAGCGGAAGGTCATAGAAATAGAACGAGACATCCAATCCGAATTGCGGATCGGTTTGTGCGAACTCGGTCTTGTTGAGCCATTGGAGCACGAGGGGCCAACGCGTAGATGTCGAGATTCCGGCGAACACTCCCAATATCACGGGGATGCCGAACATCGCGAGGCGACGCAAGGGCTCGATGACTTGCTGATAGCGGTCGAGCTGAGAATTGAGCTTCGCGTAAACGGGTCGCGCGCGGAACGCGATCTCAATGCTCGCCCACACGGGGATCGCCATCGCGAAGAACCCAACGAAGAACATGGCGATCGCGGCGAACCACTGCGTCGTGAGCACCTCGAGGTATCCGACCTGATCGAACCACAAAACTTCGGTGTAGAGGTTGGACAGAATGAAGAACGCGATGACGATGACGGCGATGACAACTGCCGTGATCGTCAATACCACTCGCGCGCGGCTCGTGGACTGCGCGGATCCTGACGTGGGGGTGCTTGACACTTGTTAGCTCCTGCTGTTGGGGTTGCGCCCATCTTAACCGCGGAAAGCTGCTAGAGCGCTCGGAGTGTTAGTTGACGGGACATGTCGGGATGCCCGCGGTGCTGCCTGTGGAGCGAATAGCCGCAAGTGCCGTGATCGAATCATCGAGCGTCTCGACAGCGAAGACTGTGAGCCCGGGTGGAATGTGGCCCGTCACTTCGTCGCAGTTGCTGGCGGGCGCCAAGAACCACTTTGCTCCAGAACCACTCGCGCCCCACAACTTCTGACGGATGCCGCCGATGGGGCCAACTTCGCCCGTCGAGCTGATGGTTCCCGTGCCCGCGACGAACTCGCCGCCGTTTATGGCGCCGGGAGTGAGCTTGTCGATAATTCCGAGGGAGAACATCATGCCTGCGCTCGGGCCGCCCACATTGTCGAGCTGGATCGTTACTGTGAAGGGAAACTCGTATTCACTGCCGACAATGATGCCGATGATGGGCGCGGGCTCGTCGCCCTCGCTCATTTCGGGATTGATTCGCATCGTTTGCTCGATGCCTTCCCGAACGATCACTACGTCGGCGGGCTTGCTGACTCCATTGAGGGCGATGAGCGCGCGAAGCTCCGTGACGTCAACCGCCGCTTCCCCGTTGACGCTCACGATGATGTCATTGGGCAGCAATACGCCGTCGGACGCCCCGCCTTCCATGACCTCAACGACAGACAGCGTGCTCGAGATCTCGTTACCGAGGAAGGTCAAGGCCGCAGCGATGGCCTCTTTTTGCGAGTTCTCCATGTCGATTCGCGCTTGATCGCTCGAGTCCTCGATCGTCGTGCCGGGCTGGAAGATGTCCTCGATGGCAACGACCTCGCGGCTCGGGTCGAGATAAGCCGTCGTGACTTCGAGCCAGTTCGGTAGGTTCTCGGGGTCGCCCCTCAAACTCACGGTCAACATGTCGAGCGATCCGGCGGTGGGGAAAGTATCTTCCATGGGAATGAGGATCATGGGCACTTGTTCGCCATCGATGTCGACATCGCCCAGGGTGTCGTAGACGGGCCCGGGTTGCTGGATTACGTAGGGAGCGGGGAGAAGAGCAACGACAGTCGCGCCGGTAACGGCTATCGCGAGAAGGGACCACCCAACCCATCCGCCGCCGCGTCGTCGCGGGCGGGGGTCGATATCGGTGAAAAGCGCCACCAGTTCCTTAGGTCTTGGAGGAAAAGCACGATGTCGGTGTTCGCCACGGGCGCACCGGCAGAAGACTTCAGCCTAGGCGAATTTCTGTCGAGCGGCACACGCAGCGGCTAGCGTAGTTTTCATGCCTGATGAATCGCGCGACGACCCGGATCGGGACGGCTCCGGGGACGAGTTCCGTGACATGCTCCGCGACTTTCTCGCGGGCAACACCGACATCGACCCTGCGGCTCTCGCGGGCGCTGCCGGGCTTCCCAACGACCCCGCGATGGTCGCGCAACTCATTGCTCAGCTCCAAGCCGCGCTGCAGAACAGCGGCGACGGCATCAACTGGGGGCTCGCTCTCGAGCAAGCAAAGAACATCGCGGGCCGCACGACGGTCGTGTCATTACCTGCCGAGCGATCGCAAATCGAGCAAGCGCTTCACGTCGCATCCCTCTGGCTCGATGAAGTCACCGAGATCTCGGCTTTGACGGCAGAACCCCGGCTCATGAGTCGCCAAGAGTGGGTCATCGCGACGATGCCGGTGTGGACTCAATTGGCCGAACCCGTCGCGAGTTCGATCGCGAATTCCCTCACTGACGTTCTCAAGCACAGCGCGCCAGACGACATGGGCGAGATGATTCAGGGCGCGAGCCAAATCATGCGCAACGTCGGTGGAACTCTGTTCGCGATGCAATTGGGCCAAGTCGTTGGCCAACTCTCTAGTGAGGTCGTGTCGGGAGGTGACATCGGCATCCCACTGCTCGATGCGCTCGACCCCGCCGCTGCGCAAGCGGCGCTTATTCCGCAAAACGCGATTGCGTTTGGAAGCGGACTAGACATTCCCATCGACCAAGTTCAGCTCTACTTGGCCGTTCGTGAACTCGCCCACGCGCGTTTGTTCCGTCACGCCAAGTGGCTGCGGCTTCAGCTGCTCACGTCGATTACCGAGTTCACTCGGGGCATCCGCATCGACACGTCGCGGCTCGAAGAACTCGCTAGTGATTTCGACCCCAACAACCCCGAAGAACTTCGCGAGGCGATGAC
>JANNCX010000154.1:0-7053 GCA_031387145.1 Salinibacterium sp. | reverse complement strand
GCTGGCGTGGGCAACTGCGCGAACTCGCTCATTCAGGGCGTTGCTTTCTATGCGGATGCTGCCGAAGGCGCCGTCATCCCTGGACTCATGCACAATCGGCTTGGCCCCTACGCCGTGGGGGACATCGAGTTCGTTGCCGCTTTCGACGTCGATTCCCTCAAGGTCGGCGAGGACCTCTCGGTCGCGATGTGGGCCTCGCAGAACTCGACGTTTCGGTTTGCTGAGGTGGGGGCATCCGGAGTCGTCGTTCAACGTGGACCAACCCTCGACGGACTCGGCGAGTACTACCGCGAAGTCGTCGTCGAGTCGGATGCCCCCGCCGTCGATGTGGCGCAAGCGCTCCGTGAGAGCGGCGCCGACGTGCTCGTGTGCTACCTCCCCGTCGGATCGGAACTCGCCGCCAAGCACTACGCGCAAGCCGCCCTCGACGCTGGCGTTGCCTTCGTCAACGCGCTCCCGGTGTTCATCGCGAGCGATCCCGAGTGGGCCGCTCGCTTTGCGGCCGCCGGTGTGCCGATCGTCGGCGACGACGTCAAGAGTCAACTCGGCGCGACGATCACTCACCGGGTGCTGGCTCGCTTGTTCGAGGAGCGGGGACTCGTGCTCGACCGTACCTACCAACTCAACGTCGGCGGCAACATGGACTTCAAGAACATGCTCGAGCGGCGCCGGCTTGAGTCGAAGAAGATCTCGAAGACCCAATCCGTCACGAGCAACATCGACGCCGAGCTCAACGCTCGCGACGTGCACATCGGGCCGAGCGACCACATCCCGTGGCTCGACGACCGCAAGCTCGCGTTCGTGCGACTCGAGGGCCACGGGTTCGGCAACGCTCCCACGAGTCTCGAGTACAAGCTTGAGGTGTGGGATTCGCCCAATTCCGCCGGTGTCGTCATCGATGCGATCCGGGCGGCAAAGGTCGCCCTCGACGCCGGCCTCGGTGGGCCAGTCGAGGCGGCATCCGCTTACCTCATGAAGTCGCCGCCGGTGCAGCTACCCGACCACCTTGCGCGAGTGCAGTTTGACGAGTGGATCGGGCTGAACGGCACATAACCTCGCCGAGTCTCCCTCTGCGGCGGGTTGGGCGGCGTAACAGGTCGCCACAAGTGGAGGCTCGGCGCGGCTAGTGGCCAGCGTGCCACTCCTTCAGACGACGCTCGGCCTCTTCGGCACCCAGCGGGCCCTCGTCGAGTCGCAACTCGAGCAGGAAGCGATACGCCTCGCCCACTTCTTTGCCCGGCGTGAGCCCGAGGATCGCCATGATCTGCTCGCCGTCGAGGTCGGGGCGAATCGCCGCCACTCCCTCGGCCTCGGCGATCGCAGCGATGCGCTCCTCTAGGTCGTCGTACGCAAACGACAATCGGTCGGCCTTGCGAGTGTTTCGCGTCGTCACATCGGCACGAGTCAGAATGTGCAGGCGCTCGAGCTGGTCGCCCGCATCCCGCACATATCGACGCACCGCCGAATCGGTCCACGCTCCCTCGGTGTAGCCGAAGAACCTCAAGTGCAACTCGATGAGTCGCGCGACTGACGCAATCGTGTCGTTGTCGAAGCGAAGCGCCTTGAGCCGTTTCGCCGCGAGCTTCGACCCGACGACGTCGTGGTGGTGGAAGGTCACGACTCCGCCCGTCTCGATCTTTCGAGTCGCGGGCTTGCCGATGTCGTGCAAGAGCGAGGCAAGGCGAAGCACGAGGTCGGGCTCGTGACCGCGGGACTTCTCGAGCTCGATCGCTTGAGCGAGCACCGTGAGGCTGTGTTCGTAGACATCTTTGTGGTGAGCGTGTTCATCAATCTCGAGCTTGAGAGCGGGTACTTCGGGTAGCACGAGCGCAGCGATGCCCGTGTCGACGAGCAGCCGGATGCCCGGCGCCGGGTCATCCGTGAGCAGCAGTTTCGCGAGCTCGGCCGCGATCCGCTCGATGCTCACGATTTCGAGTTTCGCGCTCAGGTCGCTCATGGCCCGGACGGTCGGCTCGGCGACGGTAAACCCCAATTGCGAAGCGAATCGGGCCGCGCGCAGCATGCGCAAGGGGTCATCGCCAAACGACACCTCGGGCGGCCCTGGCGTCGTGATTTCGCGCGCTAGCAAGTGCTCGACCCCACCCCACGGGTCGACGAGCACGCGCTGGGGAAGCTGAAGGGCCATTGCATTGACGGTGAAGTCGCGGCGAACGAGGTCGGACTCAAGTGAGTCACCGAACGCGACGACGGGCTTGCGCGTCGCGCCGTCGTACGCATCGGCGCGATATGTCGTGATCTCAACGGTCTGCCGACCCATTCGAGCTGCGATGGTTCCGAATTCGCGACCGACATCCCATTGAGCGTCTGAAATAGGTGTCACGAGAGCAAGGATCTGGTCGGGGGTGGCATTCGTGGCGAAGTCGAGGTCGTTGATGCTCCGGCCGAGAAACGCGTCACGCACGGGCCCTCCGACGAGGGCGAGCTCGTACCCTGCAGCCGCAAAGGCTTCGGCCAAGCGCGCGACGGGCGACGAGTCGGCAAGCTCGCCGAGCCGTTGAATTGCCGTGGCGACGCTCTCCATGATCCCCAGAATAGACTCGTCTCCATGCTGGCCGAGCCGTTTCGCGTGGGTCAGTCCATGTCGATGAGACTCGTGCGCGGTGCACTTGCACTCACCCTCGGACTGGCTGTGCTCGTTGTCGGCGCCCCGTCCAGTAGCGCTCTCGCGCAAACGCCCGTTCGCGTCGCGATCGTTGTTCCGCTCGTGGTGCCCGCGGGTACGACGGGTCTCGTGACTGCAGCCGAACTCGAGCAATACACCGCGCCGAGCGGTCTGCTATCGCGGCAGCTAGACGAGGTGTTCGGCCAACCCGTAGCGATCGCAATCGATCCCATGATTCTCGTGTCGATTCGCGTTTTGGGTTCGTCCGCGCCGCCCTCGGTCCTCGCATGGCTCGACCGGCTGGCGCGCGCGAGCAACGAGACCTTCGCCCTGCCGTACGCCAATTCCGACATGACGCTTGCTACGCAAGCGGGCAGCCCGCGTGTGATTCAAGCAATCTCATTTGACTTCGCGATTGACCCCTCACTCTTTGCGGTACCGGCAGAGCAGACTCCCTCCCCAACGCCGACGCCCGCCGGGCCTGCAGACGAGGGCGCGGCGCCGCCTCTTCCGACCAATGAGCAGCTCATCGAATGGTCGTACTCGCTATCAGGCGTCGGGTGGCCCGCCGAGAATCTCGTCGTTTCGGGCGACATGAGCGCGCTGTCGGCGGCCTTTGACACCGTGTTGCTCGCGTCCGACAACGTGGTGCGGGATGCTTCTGCCGGCGCAACTGTCGACGTCGCGGGCACGACGGCCGTGGTGTCCGACTCCGCCGTATCGCTCGCGCTGCGGGGCGCGGTTGCCGCGCCGACGACTTCGTCGTGGCAAGTAGCATCCGCTGCCCTGGGAGACTCGATTGAGACTGCCGCGCTTCGGCAAGCGAACTCACCGACGCTCCTCGCGACGCTCGATGCGGCCACTGTCGAAGACAGCAATCGTCTGGGAGAGACGATCGACGCACTCGAGTCGACCGCGGGCATCGCCCTCGTGCCGCTCGCAGATCTGGTTGATAACGCGCCTTCGGCCGCGACGCTCGTCGACCTTCCCCACGACGCCGCGCGCGTCGCCACAATGGCGAGACTGCTCGCTGCCACATCGAGCGAGACGAGCTTCGCCTCGATTCTCGAGAATCCCGAAGATCTAACGGCGCAGCGCCAGCTCTCGCTCATCGCGTTGACCTCGGTTTCGTGGGCGGAGCGGCCCGCGCAATGGGCGACGTCGACAAGCGTGTTTCTCGCGCGATCAAAAGACATCTTGCGCGCGGTTCAGATTGTCGAATCGTCGAGTTTCAACTTTCTCGCGGACAGCGCGTCGTTGCCGATCTCGGTTCGCAACGATCTAGATCACACCGTCACCGTCTACATCTCTGTGCAGCCACAAACCGCCCTGCTCGCAGTTGGCGACTCGCGCGTGAAGCTCGTCATCGAACCAAACTCGCAAGGCAAGGGGCAAGTTCCCGTCGCGGCAATCTCGAACGGAACGGTAGAGGTCGTCATTTCGCTCTCGAGCGCGACCGGCGTTGCGATCGGGCAACCGACCAGCGCACTCATCAATGTGCAGGCCGGCTGGGAGACGCCCATCGTGCTGATCTTCGCTGCCCTCGTGTTTGCGGTCTTTGCCGTCGGAATCGTTCGACGCATCGTGAGGGGGCGCAAGACTGTCGCGCCTTCGAGTGAGCCGAGCGATGACTGACCGACCGGGTGATTCGGTCGACGGGGCCGCCGCACTTGGCAGAGCGAGCGCTGTGCTCGCCTCGGGCACGATCGTCTCTCGCACTCTCGGGTTCGTCAACGCGATCGTGCTCGCTGCAGCGATCGGCTACATCGGTGCAGCCGCCGACGGCTTCACGCTAGCGACGCAAATACCCAACAGCATCTACGCCCTCATTGCGGGTGGACTACTCAGTGCTGTGCTCGTTCCGCAGATTGTTCGGGCGGGCATCAACGCGGACGGCGGCGCTCAATTCATCAACAAACTCGTCACGCTCGGCACGGTTGTGCTCGTGGTCGTTGCGGCCGTCGCGACTCTCTGTGCGCCGTGGCTCGTCGCTCTCTATGCGCAAACGGGGGATCGCGGATTCTCGGCAGACGAACTCGCACTCGCGACGGCCTTCGCCTATTGGTGCTTGCCGCAAGTGCTCTTCTACGGCCTGTACAGCCTCCTCGGACAAGTGCTCAATGCGCGGCGAGTGTTCGGGCCGTTCACGTGGGCCCCAGCCCTCAACAACGTCATCGGCATTGTCGGAATCACGACCTTCATCGTGATCTTCGGCGGCGACCCCGCCCACCGCGACGCGTCGACGTGGACGACGCCCATGATCGCCCTCTTGGGCGCAACCGCGACACTTGGAATCGCCGTGCAAGCACTCGTGCTGACCCTCTTTTGGCGTAGAGCCGGGCTGCGTTTCCGTCCAGACTTCCGCTGGCGCGGAGTGGGCCTCGCTCGCACGGGCCAAGCCGCCGCGTGGGTTTTCGGCATGATCCTCATCACGCAAATCGCAGCGATCGTCGAGACGAGAGTCGCGACGACGGCTTCGGGCGACGCGTCCCTCGGCGCACTCAAGTACGCGTGGCTGATCTTCATGCTGCCGCACTCGATCGTCACGGTCTCGATCGTTACGGCGTACTTCACGCGAATGAGCTCTCACGCTCGTGACGGCAAGCTCGCCGAGGTTCGGGGTGACGTCGTGTCGTCGTTGCGCAGCATCCTGCTCATCATGATTTTCTCGACCGTGGGACTCATCGTGCTGGCCTACCCGTTCAGCGCAATCTTCGGCGGTGGCGTCGATGAAGTGCGAGCGCTTGGCAATGTCGTCATCGCGTATCTGATTGGGCTCCTTCCTTTCACGATTCTGTTTGTGCTTCAGCGAGTGTTCTATGCGTTGGATGACACGCGCACACCGTTCTTCATTCAAGTCTTCCAATCTGCCCTCTTCGTCATTGGCGTGCTGTGGGTCGCGACCCTCCCGTCCGAGTGGATCGGCGTCGGAATCGCGAGTGTCCTGACGGTCACGGGAACGGCCCAAACCGTGCTCACGGCGATTCTTGTGCGACGCCGGCTTGCGGGATCGTGGCCCCCGGGTCTCGCTCGACACGTCGCGTGGTTCGCTGGAGCCGCGGTCGTCGCGGGCGCAGTGGGGGCTGTCCTCGTGTGGGTGCTCGGCGAATTCTCGATCGACTCCCGTGTGGGAGGGGTCGTGACGCTCGTCGTCGTCGGGGCCCTCATGGCCGCGGTCTACGCGGGGATCCTGGCGCTAGCCAAAAACGAGGCCCTCTTCGCGCTCGTTGACCCCGTCGTCGCCCGGCTGCGGTCGCGCCGCTAAGCGTGGAATACCCTCGACATAAGATGTGTTGTACCGATACGTGACGACCTCGAGGGAGACGCCCAAGTGCGCCAAGTAATCATTATCGGCTCAGGCCCCGCGGGCTACACCGCGGCGATCTATGCCGCGCGCGCTAACCTCGCACCCCTTGTCATCGCAAGTTCGGTCGAAGCGGGCGGCGAGCTCATGAAGACGACCGAGGTCGACAACTTCCCCGGGTTTGCCGAGGGTGTTCAAGGACCAGACCTCATGCTCGCGATGCAAGCGCAAGCCGAGCGCTTCGGTACCGAGATCATTCTCGACGACGTCGTCAAGCTCGAGCTCGAGGGAGACGTCAAGCGCGTGACGCTCGGCAATGGCGACGTTCACGAGGCTCTCACCGTCATCTTTGCGACGGGCTCTGCGTACCGCAAGCTTGGCCTCGAAGACGAAGATCGCTTGAGCGGGCATGGTGTCTCGTGGTGCGCAACGTGTGACGGATTCTTCTTCCGCCAGAAGACGATCGCCGTGGTCGGTGGCGGGGACTCCGCCATGGAAGAAGCGACCTTCCTCACGAAGTTCGCAGACAAGGTCTACGTCATTCACCGCAAGGACAGCTTGCGGGCATCCAAAGCGATGCAAGATCGCGCGTTCGCCGACCCCAAGATCGAGTTCCTCTTCAACAAGACGGTCGCCCATATCTACGGCGATGAGCTCGTCACGGGCGTCGGCCTTGTTGACACGGTGGATGCCTCGGAGTCGACCCTCGACGTCAGCGGACTGTTCGTGGCAATCGGGGCCGACCCGCGTACGCACCTCGTTCACGGTCAGCTCGATCTCAACCCGGACGGCACGATCGCCGTCGACGGCCGCTCCTCGCGAACGAACATCAAGGGCGTGTTCGCTGCTGGCGACGTCATCGACCCGACGTATCGCCAAGCCGTCACCGCAGCGGGCTCCGGCACGGTCGCGGCGCTCGACACCGAGCATTACCTCGCTTCACTTCCCAAGTCCATAGTCGACGCGGCCGTCCAAGCCGACTCGGTCGGCGCAAGCGTCTAGCTCCCAACAAAAAGGAACCAACAACAATGTCAACTGCCATGGACGTCACCGACGCCACCTTTGCCGAAGTAGTGCTCAACTCACCGGACACCATCATGGTGGACTTCTGGGCCGAGTGGTGCGG
>JANNCX010000099.1:0-1573 GCA_031387145.1 Salinibacterium sp. | reverse complement strand
GCTGACCTACTTACCTAGACGAAAGACAGAGATCATGAAGAACACGCAATCGGCTTCTGCAATGCCGATCCACAAGTACCAGCCTTATCACGAGGTGCTCAACGTCGATCTGCCCGACCGCACGTGGCCGTCCAAGCGCATCACGAAGGCACCGCGTTGGTGTGCCGTCGATTTGCGCGACGGAAACCAAGCGCTCATCGACCCCATGAGTCCAGAGCGCAAGCGCATCATGTTCGAGTTGCTCGTCAAGATGGGTTACAAAGAGATCGAGGTCGGATTTCCGAGCGCAAGCCAGACTGACTTCGACTTTGTTCGTTCGCTCATCACCGAGAACCTGATCCCTGACGACGTCACGATTCAAGTGCTCACTCAAGCGCGCGAAGAGCTCATCAACCGCACGTACGAGTCACTGGTGGGTGCCAAGCGCGCGATCGTGCACCTCTACAACTCGACGAGTGTGCTCCAGCGCGACGTTGTCTTCCGCACCGACAAGCAAGGTGTCATCGACATTGCCCTTAACGGTGCGCGGCTGTGCCGGGCCGCCGAGAAGATCACGGCGGGCACCGAAATCTTTTACGAATACTCGCCCGAGTCGTACACGGGAACCGAGCTCGAGTTCGCCCTAGACGTGTGCAATCATGTCATCGAAATCTTCGAGCCGACCCCCGATCGCAAGGTCATCATCAACCTCCCCGCGACCGTCGAGATGGCAACCCCTAACGTCTACGCCGATTCGATTGAGTGGATGTCGCGGCGCCTCAATCACCGCGAGAACGTGCTGTTGTCGCTGCATCCCCACAACGACCGAGGCACCGCGATCGCGGCCGCGGAGCTCGGGTACATGCGGGAGCCGACCGCATCGAGGGTTGCCTATTCGGCAACGGAGAGCGCACGGGCAACGTCGACCTCGTCGCGCTCGGAATCAATCTCTTCACTCAAGGCATCGATCCGCAAATCGACTTCAGCGACCTCGACGAAATTCGTCGCACGGCCGAGTATTGCAACCAACTGCGAGTGCACGAGCGCAGCCCGTGGGCTGGCGTCCTCGTCTACACGGCCTTCAGTGGCTCGCATCAAGACGCGATCAAGAAGGGCTTCGAGGCCATGGAGGCCGACGCGAAGCGCCAAGGCAAGACGGTCGACGAGCTCAAGTGGGCGGTTCCCTACTTGCCCGTTGACCCCAAGGATCTCGGTCGCGGGTACGAAGCCGTCGTGCGCGTCAATTCGCAAAGCGGCAAGGGCGGCGTCGCCTACTTGCTCAAGGCCGATCACGCCCTTGACTTGCCGCGCAAGCTCCAGATCGAGTTCAGCGCCGTCGTGCAAATGAAGACGGATGCCGAGGGCGGAGAAGTTACGAGCGACGAGATTTGGGCAGTCTTACAGGACGAGTACTTGCCGGCTCCCGCAGACCACCCCGAAGACAAGTGGGGCCGGTTCGAGTTGCTCTCGACCCGCACGGCGAGCGAGCTCACGGGGACTACCAATCTCGACATCCGTCTGCGCATCGGGGAAGACGTCGACAGCGCGACGGGCACGGGCAAGGCTACCGCGAGATCGATGAGGGCGGCGAGGA
>JANNCX010000069.1:0-2119 GCA_031387145.1 Salinibacterium sp. | reverse complement strand
GTTTCGTGGTCCGCGCGGATGCTGCGGACTCGCGCGCACCCGGAAGCAGCCCCGCGGGGCCCCAGCAAGGGCGCGAGGGTGCGTATCGAAATGCGCGGAGGCCCAAAGCTGGTTGAGTAGCGCGCAGCGCGTATCGAAACCCGCTAGCCCCCGAAGTACTCCCGCATGGGCGCGAAGTAGCTGTCTTGCCAACCACCGTGCTCATACCCGAGTTGGTCGGCGGGAACCCCGCTGTGCTTGATCGTCACGAGGGTGCCGGCGGGTGTGGCATCCAGCAACACTTCGATCTGGGAGTCGCCGTGCTTGGCCGAGAATTCGCTCGTGCGCCACGATTGCACGATGCGCCGATTCGGTTCGAGCTCGAGCGTGCGGCCTTCGATGTAGCCGTCCCACGCGGTGAAGGCTCCGCCGATTGTAGGGTCGACGGATGCCGCAGCGCCCGTCATTGCGGAGTGCCCCTCGCTCGACATCCATGCGTTGTAGATCGTGGCGGGGTCAGCTGGTAGTTCGTGTGAGACCTCGAAGTTGTAGGTGCTCATGAGTGCTAATCTAGCTAACGCACTAGGCCCCCGGGCTTAGGGGCCCTTGGCGCAGTTGGTAGCGCGCCTCGTTCGCATCGAGGAGGTCAGGAGTTCAAATCTCCTAGGGTCCACCATAGAAAGCGCTGCAATTCACGTCATTGTCGCAATGAGCGCGATTGCGCCGAGCAGCGAGAGGATCGCACCGGTTACCGTGCGCTCACTGTCCGACTCCTCGCGAGCCTATGAGGGTCTCATCGAGCTCCATTGCTCGCACGAGACTCAGCGCGGTCTGCTCGTCCACGACGAGATGGGTGACGACGCCGGAGCGCAGGGCCGCCAAAAGCGGAACCACCTTGCTCTCCCCGGCCACCGCGCACACTCGCCGCGGAACGCTCAGCAACTCGTCAGGGGTCGGCCCTGTTGCACGTTCGTTCAGGCTGAGGTCACGATAGGTGCCATCAGCGCGCAGGAAGACGGTACACACGTCGCCCACAACCCCCTCCAGCTCGAGGGTGTCGATGTCTGCTCGCTCGAGGTATCCGGCGGAGTAGACGTGGCTGGGTACGGCACCGCCGAGAGCGCCCACCGAGAAGAGGGCGATGTCGGCTCGCCGTTGCATGTCGAGCACTCGGGCGATCGACCTCTCACGCCACATAGCGCGGCGGGTTTCCGCATAGTCGAAGAAGGCAGGTACAGGAAAGTGATGCACGCGCGCATCGAATGCGTCGGCAAACCGTGAAATCAGATTTCCGGCGTAGTCGACGCCGGAGGTGCGGGTGTTGGCGGCCCCGTTGAGTTGAACGATGGCGCTGCCCCGCGTGGGCTTTCGGTTCAGATGCTCGGAAATTGCTGCGAGAGTTGTACCCCACGCAACCCCCAAGACCATGTCGGAGTCGAACCAGCCGCTCACCATTCGTCCGGTAGCCCTCGCGACCTGCTCCAGCCGCTCCGCCTCGTCTGCAGTGTCGCTCACCGGAATCACGTGCGTCTCGACGCTAAAGCGCTCCGCGATGCGAAGGCCCACGGCGGGAGCCAACGTCGGGGTGGGCCGCAGGGTGATCTCGACGAGCCCGGTGTCGCGGGCCCGCTTGAGCAATCTCGACACGCTCGACCGCGACATGTGCAGTCGGCTAGCGATCTTCTCCATCTTCATGTCCTGGAGGTAATACATGGATGATGCCGCCAGCACGGTCTCTTCGCGATCCATACCGCTCCCCTGCACGTTTGTGCACATTGCCTGCTCAAATTGCCATCGGACTCTGCCATGGTAATACGCTGCTGACCATAGGCCTCGGTTTGGGGCTCGCACGAGTCGAAAGGAGCCACGATGACCGACATCCGACTCACCGCGACATCCCGCGCAGAGGCGTTGGACCGGCTGCGACGTTCGACCGAGCCTGGCAGTGAACTCGACGTTCTGGTGATCGGCGGTGGCATCACGGGCGCCGGGATCGCTTTGGATGCCGCGAGCCGCGGCCTCACAACCGCCGTCGTCGAGGCGCAGGACTGGGCCGCGGGAACCTCCAGCCGATCGAGCAAACTGGTGCACGGTGGGTTGCGCTACCTACAGATGTTGGACTTCAAGCTGGTGATGGAAG
>JANNCX010000068.1:0-3524 GCA_031387145.1 Salinibacterium sp. | reverse complement strand
CCCGATCGTCGCGCTCTTATTCGTCAGGGCTCGGCACCCGCGAATCTCCGTGGCCAGATCCTTTAGACCGAACCTGATTCAGGCGGGCGAAACGGCGTCCGTGACGCTCAACGTGCGCAACACGGCAAGTGCGTCGAGCATGCCCGCCCGCTGGTGGGACGCCGTGCCGTGGCATCCGTTCACGACAAGTGAAGCGTGGCTTCCCGCGTTGCTGCCGAGAGGCCCACGGTTTGACGGCCGGGGCAATTCGGTTGTCATCGGGTACGACGTGCGCCCGCCTCACCGGGGAGTCTTTGACATCGGACCCTTGAGCGTCGAAGTGACAGACGCGTTCGGGCTCGCGACGAGCCGTCTCGTAATCGATCAAGCCCAATCGCTGACCGTCACGCCCGAGATTGTCGCTCTCGGCGATAGTGGCCTCTCGATTCCCGCGGGCGACGGGGAGTCCCGCCTTGTTCAGCGCAAGGCGACGGGCGATGACGACGACGTCATGACACGCGAGTACCGCGACGGCGACGCCATGCGAAGGGTGCACTGGCGTGCATCCGCTCGGCACGGCGACCTCATGGTTCGCCAGGAGGAGCAGCGAAGTTTTCCCGAAGCGCGCATTCTCGTCGACACGGCTCGAAGTAGCTATCTCGCGACATCGCACGACGAGTGGGATGGCGCCACCGAGAGCCCCGCGTTCGAGTGGGTCGTTCGCATGCTTGCGTCGGTCTCGGTACATTTGCGGCGTTCCGGATTTCTCGTGACGATCGCCGAGACGGGGCCCGAACAGCTCGCTTCGCACGGTCGTGGTCGCAGTCGAAGTTGGGGCGATGAGCAGTTTCTAGCGCAGCTCGCGTCATTCCAACTCACGCCCGCAACCAAGAACCTCGCAATGCGTGGGCGCGGGTCGACGGGGCCGCTCGTCGCTCTCGTCGGTGTTCCCGAACCCGAGACCGTCGATTGGATGCTCGCCCAGCGTCGCCCGGGCGAACTAGCGGTCGCGTTCATGGTTCAAGACGTGTCGGCTCTTGACGTGCTCGACCGCACTTTTGGCATCGCGGGGTCGGCCCCGGTGGTCGCCGAACGGCTCGAGAACGCGGGGTGGCTCGTTGTCGCGGTTCGGTCGGATGACGATCTCGCTGCGGCTTGGAATTCCGTTGTGGTCGAGACAGGGCGGTCTCGTGGCAAGTCCTAATCGCACGCCCGCCGCGCCCGGGACTGTTGCTCGATCGTGGCTCATGAGCGCCTTGATGGTTGTTGCACTCGCACTCGCGTCTTCGGGCCTCAACACCGTCGTCGACGGGCCCGACTGGTGGTTCACCATGATGCTCGTTGCCGCGGTTGTGCTCGCGGCCGCCGCGGCTACAAGGTCGGTGAGCCGAGCGCGCGGGTGGCCAACGCTCGCGGCCGCAATTGCTGGCACCGTCGCGCTCACGATCGTCTTCGCGAGCGACACGGCGATTCTGTGGGTCATTCCGACGCTCGATACGCTCGAAGCGTTCGGAATGCTTGAGACCGCAGGGCGCACCTCGATCGCGAGTCAGCAGGTTCCCGCCGACGTCGACACGGGCATCCTGTACCTGCTGTGTATGGGCATCGCGGTCATCGCCTTCCTCATGGACACGCTCGCGAATCTCGCGAAGTCGCCCGCACTTGCGGGAGTGCCCTTGCTCGGCCTCGTGCTCGTGCCGAGCTTCGTGCGCAGTGAGTTCAACGACCCGTTCTTGTTCGCGCTCACAGCGACCGTGTATCTCGCGATGCTTCTCGTGAGCTCACGGCCAGACAGCAGGCGCACGGCGGTCTCGATTGGCAGTATCGCGGTCATCGCTTCTCTCGTCGTACCGATCGTGCTTCCTTCGGTGACGCCCGCTAACACGTCGTCTGGCGTCGGCGGGCTCGCGAGCGGCATCAACCCGATCTTGACTCTCGGCGACAGTCTGCGTCGCGGCGATCCGTCGCTCGCACTGACGTATACGACGACGAATTTCGAGGGCGTCTATCTGCGCCTCGCGGTGCTCGATAACTTTTCGGGAGTCTCGTGGGAGCCCACAGCGACAGAGTTCATCGAAGCCAACGACGTCGCAAGTTTCGCGCCGCCGCCCGGTCGCGAGCCCGCCGTCGCCGCGACACCCATCACGACCAACGTGGCGGTTGCCGACATCCTGAGTCGCTGGCTCCCTGTGCCGTACGCGCCCACGAGCATTGATGGCCTCGCTGGCGACTGGTCCTGGGAGCCCGACGGACTAACGGTTCGAACAACCATCTCGAATGCGCGCAACCAAGAGTACGAGGTCGAGAGTCTGCAAATCGCGCCGTCAGTCGACCAGCTCGAGAGCGCGGGAACGACAGTGGGTGCGGAGTTCGAGCGCTATCTCGCGCTTCCCGAGGGGTTGCCCGGAATCGTCGCAGTGACGGCTCGAGACGTCGTTGGCCGCGCGGCGACGCACTACGAGCAAGCGATCGCGCTGCAAGAGTTCTTTCGCAATGGTGACTTCGCCTACTCGTTAGAAGCGCCGGTTGAACAGGGCTACGACGGCACGGGCGCTTCCGTGCTCGCAAAGTTCTTGCAAGAGAAATCGGGCTATTGCATCCACTTTGCGTCAGCGATGGCGACGATGGCTCGAACTCTCGATATCCCCGCGCGCGTTGCCGTGGGCTTTACTCCCGGCGAGGCGGAGCTCGATGCCGACACCGAGAATCTCGAGTATCGCGTGAGCACGGAAAATCTGCACGCGTGGCCCGAGCTATATTTCGCGGGCATCGGTTGGATTCGGTTCGAGCCGACGCCGGGGCTCGGGCAGGTTCCCGCGTTCGCTCCGCTCGCGGTCGATGACCCCGCAACGGCCGACGTCGATGAATCCGTTCCGCCGCCGCGCGAGACGCTCGCGCCCACCTCAACTCCGACGGCGACGCCTCGCGCTGACACCCCGGTCGCTTTGCCTGATGAACCTTCCGTAACGGATGCCGCGACAACCGCACCACCGTGGGGCTGGATACTCGCCGCTATCGCCGTCGCGCTCCTCGCCACGCCGTGGGCACTTCGGGGTCTGAGCCGCCGTCGCCGGCTTGGGGCCGTCGCCCGCGGTTCCGCGGTGGACGCTTGGCGCGAAGTACGCGCGACCGTCGACGACCTCGGGTTGCGGTCGAGCGATGCGCGAACGCCTCGGCAACTGAGCGCAGATGTGCAGTCGAAACTCGACGACGGCGCACGCGCGGCTCTTGCGCGCTTGCTTGACGCGCTCGAGTCCGAGGCGTACGCCGAGCGCGCACGGGGCCGGACGGTAGCGGCGGGAGTTGACGTGGCGCACCCCGCAATCGCCACGGTCGCGGACGTTCGTACGGTGTCGCGCTCGCTGCATCGGCACGCGCCGTGGGGCTCGCGTTTCATGGCAATCGCGCTCCCGCGGTCGCTCGTGACGGTGTCGCGACCTCGCGCGAGTCGGTGGGCTTGAGCTGCGTCTGCCTGCCGACGCGCGGCTGTGGGCTGCGCTAAGCGTGCGCTGCGGTTCAGCGGTTCAGCGGGGCCGGCGGTGCGG
>JANNCX010000048.1:0-2229 GCA_031387145.1 Salinibacterium sp. | reverse complement strand
GTCTCGTCGTCGAGCAGGTTGCGCGCTCGCGGCAGATCGGCCACCGTGACGTCGCGCAGGGATGACACTTCGAGCGTGCGTGCTCCCAGTTCGCAGGATGCCCGGCGAGCCGCATATCCGCCCGTAGCGTGTGAGTGGGATACCCCCGTGTCGATGATGAGCAGTTCGAGCCCGGCCTCGGCGAAACCCAATTCGATGAGCTCGGAGTAGAGGCTCCGACAATCGAGGAACACCGCGTGGTCGATTTGCCCGAGGATCGAGGCGGATTGGTCCATGATTCCCGTGGGCGCACCAACGGCCTTGTTTTCGGCGAGTTGGCCGACGCGCGCGAGTGTCTGGTCGTCGAATCCGAGTTGCCACACCTCGTTGAGCGCGACCGCGACGGCGCTCTCGATTGCGGCGGACGAGGAGAGGCCTGCGCCGACGGGCACGGTCGACTCGACGTAGAGGTCGACGCCGGGCACGGCAGCGAGGTCTGCGCCGTGCTGGCCGAGGGCCCACGCGACGCCGAGAGGGTAGGCCGACCATCCGCTCAAACGATCGGGGGCGAGGTCGACGAGGGCGATTTCTGCGACTTCGTCAGCGAAAGCAGAAGCGACTCTAATGATGCCGTCGTCCCTGGGTCCGAGAGCTACGACCGTGCGACGGTTGATCGCAAACGGCAGCACGAACCCGTTGTTGTAGTCGGTGTGTTCGCCGATGAGGTTGACGCGACCAGGCGCTGACCAGATCCCCGCGGGAGCGTGCCCGAAGCTCTGCTCGAATGCCGCGGCCACATCGTCTCGAATATCGGTCATACCTGTGCGATTCCTTGTCTGATGAACTCCGCCGCTTGCTCGGGCGGAATGTCGCCGATCCACGCTCCCATGGCACTTTCTGAGCCTGCGAGGTACTTCAGCTTAGATTCCGCTCGGCGTGGGCTCGTCACTTGCAGCATGAGACGGATGTCGTCGCGGGAGGCAGTCACGGGTGCTTGGTGCCACGCCGCGATGTAGGGAGTCGGGGTCTCGTAGAGGGCGTCGATGCCTTGCAGGAGTCGCAAGTACAGCTCGCTCAACTCGTCACGCTCGGCGGAGTTCATTGCCGCGAAGTCGGCGAAATGGCGGTGCGGGAGCATGTGCACCTCGAGCGGCCAGCGGGCCGCGAACGGAACGAAGGCTGTGAAGTGCTCTCCGCTCAACACGACGCGCTCTGACTCGCGCTCGAAAGTCAGGATGTCTTCGAAGAAGGTCGAGCCGTGCATCCGGATCGATTCGATCAACCGGGTAGTGCGCGGAGTGACGTACGGGTACGCGTAGATCTGGCCGTGCGGGTGGTGGAGCGTGACGCCGATCGCCTCGCCGCGGTTTTCGAACGGAAACACTTGTTGCACGCCTTCAAGCGCGCTTAGGGCGGCCGTGCGATCGGCCCACGTCTCGATGACCGTGCGCGCTCGCGACACGGATTGGGAGCCGAAGGATCCCTCGTGCTCGGGGCTGAAGCACACGACTTCGCAGCGGCCGTTCGATGGGGCGGTGCGGCCGAGGCCGAGCCCGGTCAGATCGACCTCACCGAGAGCGGGCCCGAACGAGGGCGAGCGGTTCTCGAACACCGCGACGTCGTACTTGCTCGGAACTTCAGAGGGGTTGTTCGGGGTCGCGGGAGCGAGTGGGTCTTGGTCTGCTGGCGGCAAGAAGACGCGATTCTGGCGGGATGCCGCGATCGAAATCCACTCGCGCGTGAGCGGGTCCTGGCGCATCGTGGCCGTCTCGGGTCGAGGGTCGAGCACTCGCGCGTCTACCGCGCGCTCGCCACTCAGCGCTGTGTCGGCGTCGTCGAAGTAGATGAGTTCGCGACCGTCGGCGAGAGTCGTGGGGTGCTTCGTGATCGGCATGGTATTACGATATCGAAAGATGGGTTTACGTATTCGAAAGAAAGCGAAAGCATGACTGAGGCACGCCGACAAGACCTCGCGCGGCTCGTCGATGCGCGCGGATTCGTGCGCGTGACAGACGCGGCCGAAGAACTTGGAGTGAGCGACGTCACGATTCGCGGTGACCTGAGCGCACTCGAGCGTCGCGGGCTGCTCACGCGTGTGCACGGTGGCGCGATGCCCGTTGCCGTATTCCGGGAGCCGACGCTCGAAGCCGCTCTCGACCGGGATGCCGCGGCCAAGGGTGCGATCGGTGCCGCCGTGCACACGCGTGAGCAGCCCGCGACGCTCGAGTGCGCTCAGGTCACCGCGAATCG
>JANNCX010000030.1:0-9889 GCA_031387145.1 Salinibacterium sp. | reverse complement strand
GCGCTTCTTCTCGCCACCCGAGAACCCCTCGTTGACGTTTCGCTCGCCAAACGACTTGTCCATGCGCAGCGACTTCATCGCTTCGTTGACTTCTTTGATCCACGGGCGAATCGCGGGCGCTTCGCCGTCGAGTGCGGCCTTAGCCGTGCGTAAGAAATCCGTCATGCGTACTCCGGGAATTTCAACGGGGTACTGCATCGCGAGAAAGAGCCCAGCGCGTGCGCGCTCGTCAACCGACATCGTGAGTACTTCGACTCCGTCGAGCAGTACTGAACCGCTCTCGACGTGATATTTCGGATGCCCGGCGATCGAATACGCGAGCGTCGACTTTCCCGATCCGTTGGGGCCCATGACGGCGTGGATTTCGCCTTGAGCGACGCGCAGGTTCACACCATTGAGGATGCTCTTAATTCCCTGCTCGGTTTCTACACTGACGTGAAGATCCTTGACTTCGAGTACTGACATTGCTCTTCCTTTGTGATGTTTGTCGAGCCCAGGCTCAGACAGACACGATTTCGTTCGGGTCTATGGATACGACGCCATCGGCATCGACATTGACTACGAACACCGGCACGGGTTCGTAGGCGGGAAGGTTCAAGGGTTTTCCGGTCTCGAGCGAAAACATCGATCCATGGGCCCAGCACTCGATCGAGTCATCTTCGACGAAACCCTCGGCAAGCGAAATGTCGCCGTGAGTACACGTATCGCCGATTGCGTGCACGGCGCCAGCGGAGTCCTTTACGATAACGATCGCCTTAGCGTCGAGCATGACGCGCATCGCTTTGTTCACTTCCAGCTCGTCGGTCGTGCACACCCGTTGCGCGGTCATGCCGTTGCCCCCAGTTCATTCTCGATCGCGGCGTGAAGGCGCGTCTCCAGTTCGGCGTTACCAATCTTCTGAACGATCTCCGTGAGGAACCCGATTACCACGAGCCGCCGCGCCTCTGCCTCGCTGATGCCGCGTGCTTGCAAGTAGAAGAGCTGCTCGTCGTCGAATCGTCCCGTGGCACTCGCGTGACCCGCTCCGAGAATGTCGCCCGTCTCGATCTCGAGATTCGGGATCGAGTCGGCGCGCGTGCCCTCGCTCAGCACGAGGTTGCGGTTTTGTTCGTAACTGTCGGTTCCCGAGGCATCCGGACCGATGAGAACATCTCCGACCCACACTGTCCGCGCACCCGCGCCCTGCAGGGCCCCTTTGTAGTTGACTCGCCCGCGAGTGTTGGGCGCAACATGGTGGAGATAGACGCGCTGCTCGAGGTGCTGTCCTGCGTCGGCGAAGTAGAGGCCGTAGAGTTCTGCGTCTGCGCCTTCGCCCGCGAGGTGTACAGACGGATTGACGCGAACGACCGAACCGCCAAGAGACACGATGATGTGCTTGAGTCTCGCGCCGCGACCGACCGTGACGAAGTGACTCGCAAGGTGCAGGGCGTCATCGGACCACTCCTGCAGCGATACGAAAGTGAGGTTCGCGTCGTCCTCAACGATGATCTCAACGTTTTCGCTCAAGACCGCGGTCCCATGCGATTCGATGATGACGGTCGCGCTGCTTCCCTTGGTCGCGGTGATGACGGTGTGCGCCGCTCGTGGTACTCCTCCGAGACCGTCGCGTCGCACGACGGTGTCAGAGTGCTCACTGCCCGTCGCTGTGATTGCGAGCGCTTTCTCGAAATGCGTCCACGCGTTTGCGGATGCGCGCTCTTCCGGCTGGCCCGCGGCCCCTGCAACTGCCCGATCGACCCAGGCAACCGATGCTCCAGCGCCCGACTCTGCATCGAAGTCGTACGGCGAACCGTCGAGCGCGTCGTCGAGGAGCACCTTGACGCGGTCGACTGGAGTGAGCTTCCAGTCGATTTCGCGCCCGGTTACGGGCGCAAAGTCGGAGTGGTTCACCGACGTGAAACGCCCAGAGCGCGTCTGCACGGGCACGAAAGCACCCTCGGTTGAATCCCACCCCCCGTCGCTGTGAGCCTTAGCTCCGTGCTGTTCGGTTGGCTTGGTAGCTACGGACATCTAGCCGACACTGCCTTCCATGCTCATCTCGATGAGCTTGTTGAGTTCGAGGGCGTATTCCATGGGAAGCTCGCGCGCGATCGGCTCAATGAACCCGCGCACAATCATGGCCATCGCCTCGTCTTCTGGCATTCCGCGAGACTGCAGGTAGAACAGCTGCTCTGCACTCACCCGCGAAACCGTGGCCTCGTGACCGAGCTGTACATCGTCGACACGAATGTCGATAGACGGGTAGGTGTCTGAGCGCGAAATCGTATCGACGAGTAGGGCATCACACCGCACAGTATTTGCCGAGTGGTGTGCGTTAGCGTCAACGCGCACTTCACCCCGATACCCGGCTCGACCGCCACCGCGCGCGATCGACTTCGAGACGATCGATGACGTCGTGTACGGCGCCATGTGCACCATCTTTGCGCCGGCGTCTTGGTGCTGGCCCGGTCCTGCGAACGCGACAGACAGGGTTTCGCCCTTGGCGTGCTCTCCGACGAGATAGATCGACGGATACTTCATCGTGACCTTTGACCCGATGTTGCCGTCGATCCACTCCATCGTCGCGCCCTCGTGCGCGATAGCGCGCTTAGTCACGAGGTTGTAGACGTTGTTCGACCAGTTCTGAATCGTCGTGTAGCGAACGCGAGCGTTCTTCTTGACGATGATTTCGACGACCGCGGAGTGCAAGGAATCCGACTTGTAGATCGGCGCCGTGCATCCCTCGATGTAGTGAACATAAGAGCCCTCGTCGGCAATGATGAGCGTGCGCTCGAACTGGCCCATGTTCTCGGTGTTGATGCGGAAATATGCCTGCAGAGGAATCTCGACGTGTACGCCCTTCGGTACATACACGAACGAACCTCCCGACCAGACTGCGGTATTGAGCGCCGCGAACTTGTTGTCTCCCGCTGGAATCACGGTGGCGAAGTACTCGTCGAAGAACTCGGGGTGTTCACGCAGCGCCGTGTCGGTGTCCATGAAGATGACGCCTTGAGCTTCGAGCTCGGCGTTGATCGAGTGGAATACGACTTCGGACTCATATTGCGCAGCGACACCGGATACGAGGCGCTTGCGCTCGGCCTCGGGAATTCCCAGCTTCTCGTACGTATTGCGAATGTCTTCGGGAAGGTCTTCCCACGTCTGCGCTTGCTTCTCGGTCGAACGCACGAAGTACTTGATGTTCTCGAAGTCGATACCCGAGAGGTCTGCTCCCCACGTCGGCATGGGCTTGCGGCGGAACAAATCGAGACCCTTGAGCCGCAGCTTAAGCATGGACGCTGGCTCGTTCTTGAGGTTCGAGATATCGGTGACGACCTCTTCGTTGATTCCTCGGCGAGCGGATGCACCGGCCGCGTCAGAATCGGACCAGCCGAACTCGTACTGACCGAGGCCGTTGAGCTCCGGTCGGTTGATCAGCACGTCAGTCATTGTTCCTCTTTCCCTGACCGATGAAACCGAATTGGTTCTCCCGGCATTCCCTCGCAAGCGAGCAGAAATAGAAGTCCGCTGAGGCTTGCTTAGACTGAAGCAGGACAAGGGAGCGATCGCTCCGGTGTCTACGCTGACTCCCCGGCATGGGCTGTGTTCCTGAACAAGTCGATTCTACAGACAGTGGCTGCAAATAACAGGAGGATCCACACTGAACGCAATTTTCGCGCGGCTGCCAAAGGTAGTGGATGCCCGCACGCGAGGTTTCGCGATAGCTACCCTTGTCGCTCAAATCCTGATCGTCGGCACCGGTGGCGCCGTGCGGCTCACGGGCTCGGGACTTGGCTGCCCGACGTGGCCCGAGTGCACCGAGGGATCATTCGTCGCGACACCCGAGATGGGCATCCACGGAGCCATCGAGTTCGGCAATCGCCTTCTCACCTTCGTGCTTGTGGCAATTGCCGTCGTCATGTTTGCGCTCGTCGTGCGGTTGCGCCACGATCGGCGCGATCTGTTCGTGCTCGCGCTGCTCATCGGTCTCGGCATCCCCATGCAAGCCGTCATCGGCGGCATCTCGGTACTGACCGACCTCAACCCGTGGGTCGTGGGGCTGCACTTCGTGCTCTCCGTGATTCTCGTTGCCCTATCGACGATGCTCGTCTACCGCGCCTACTGCGGACCACGCGGCAATCGGGCGGTCGCTCCGCGCTGGTTCAGCGCGCTGGCTCACGCGGCATCGATTCTCGTGGGCCTCACGATTCTTATCGGAGTCGTCACGACGGGGTCCGGTCCTCACGCAGGCGACGGAGGTGCGGCGAGGAATGGACTCGACCCGGAGTGGCTCCAACACGTGCACTCGTGGCCCGCATATGCGACACTCGCGGCAACCGTGCTGCTTGTCGTTGCTGCGTGGCGCCTGGGCATAGTGCGCCTCATCCGCTTCACGGTAGTGCTGCTCGCAATCGAAAGCGCGCAAGTAGTCGTCGGGCTCGCTCAAGCGCGCCTCGGTTTGCCTGAAGTGCTAGTCGGCGCACACATGGTTCTCGCGTGCTGCCTCGCCGCGGCCATGACGGCCGTTGTGCTCTCGCTGCGAGCCGATCGCGAGCTAGAACGGAAGTAGCGGGTCGATCCCCACTGCGATAAAGAGCAGTGTCAAGTACGTAATCGAACTGTGGAATACCCGCATGGGTCGCACTTCGCCGTGGCGAATCGCGGTGTTGTAGAGCCGGTGTGACTCATAGATGAACCACGCCCCGCCAGCCACCGCGACAACCGTATACAAGAGACCCATGGGCGCAACGGGAATCAGAAGCAGTGAACACGCCACGGTCGCCCAGGCATACAGCACGACTTGCAGCCCAACGGCCGCCCGGCCACGCACGACCGCGAGCATCGGCACGTTGACCGATTGGTAGTCGGCTCGATACTTCATCGAGAGCGGCCAGTAGTGCGGTGGAGTCCACAAGAAGACGATCCCGAACAGGATGATCGGGGTCCACGATAGCGAACCAGTCACTGCTGCCCAGCCGATGAGCACGGGCATGCAACCGGCAGCCCCGCCCCACACGATGTTTTGCGGTGTACGGCGCTTGAGCAGGAGCGTGTAGACGAAGACGTAAAACAGAATCGCCGCGAGAGAGAGGGCGGCCGCGAGCCAATTGACGAGCAACCCAAGCCATACGACAGATGCCACACCCGTAACCCACGCGAAAGCGAGCGCTTCTCCGTCACGCAGTTCGCCCGTCACGAGTGGCCGCGACTTCGTACGGTCCATGACGCGGTCGATATCGCGATCGATGTAGCAGTTGAACGCATTCGCTGAACCCGCGCTCAAGCTCCCGCCTACGAGAGTGCTCAAAACGAGCCAAAGGTTCGGGATGCCGTTGGCCGCGAGAATCATGACGGGAGCCGTCGTAACAAGAAGTAACTCAATGACTCGCGGCTTCGTGAGTGCGACGTAGGCGCGAATCTTGCGACCGAAGCCAATTCGACCCGTTTCGGGGCGGTGCTCGAGCGCGACATCCATGAACTCAATCCTAAGCCGCCGGTCGTCCCTATACTTGAATCGCCCACCAGCCCGTGCCGGTCTGACTCGTGGACCTGACGGCCGAGCCGATTTGTCCCGCGGCGGGCATTTCATTTACGCGCGAAAGCCGACTCAGGCCGCACCGCTTGTAGAAGGGTCCAAATCATCGTGACAGCTCTCCAGTGGGATTCCCTCGACAGCAAGGCCGTCGACACAGCTCGTCTGCTTGCAGCGGATGCAGTCGAGAAGGTCGGTAACGGGCATCCGGGAACAGCAATGAGCCTTGCGCCGGCGGCGTACTTGCTCTTCCAGAAGGTCATGAGACGTGACCCCGCAGACAATGACTGGCTCGGCCGCGACCGATTCATTCTCTCCGCCGGTCACAGTTCCCTCACGCAATACGTGCAGTTGTACTTCGCCGGCGACGGTCTCGAGCTCGATGACCTCAAGGCGCTTCGCACGTGGGGATCTTTGACCCCCGGGCATCCAGAATTTGGCCACACGGATGGCGTCGAGATTACGACCGGTCCACTCGGCCAGGGAATCTCGAGTGCCGTCGGATTCGCGTACGCCTCTCGCTTTGAGCGCGGACTCTTCGACCCAGACGCAGCTGTCGGTAAGAGTCCATTTGACCACTTCATCTATGTGATCGCGGGCGACGGCGACTTGCAAGAGGGAGTCACGAGCGAAGCATCGTCCCTCGCGGGGCATCAGCAGCTCGGAAACCTCATCGCGATCTACGACAGCAACCAGATCTCAATCGAAGACGACACCAACATCGCCTTTACGGAAGACGTCAAGGCACGTTACGAGTCGTATCACTGGCACGTGCAGACGGTTGACTGGAAGAAGACGGGCGTCTACGAAGAAGACGTTCATGAGTTGAATGCCGCGATCGAGGCCGCCCAGGCGGTAACCGACAAGCCATCGCTCATCATCTTGCGCACGATCATCGGCTGGCCAGCGCCGCACAAGCAGAACTCCGGCAAGATCCACGGCTCTGCCCTGGGTGCCGAAGAACTCGCAGCGACGAAGGCCGTGTTGGGCTTCGATCCCGAGCAGTCGTTTGAGGTCGCTCCAGAGGTCATCGCTCACACGCGCAAGGCGCTCGAGCGCGGCGCAACAGCTCACGCCGAATGGAACGTCACTTTCGACGCATGGGCGGCTGCAAACCCAGACCGAAAGACTCTTCTCGACCGCGTGCTCTCGGGTGACTTGCCTGAGGGTGTCGACGATGCACTTCCCGTCTTCGAGGCGGGCAAGGACGTCTCTACGCGCGCAGCATCCGGAAAGGTGCTTGGCGCTCTCGGCGCCGTCATGCCCGAACTGTGGGGCGGCTCGGCCGACCTTGCGGAGTCAAACCTCACGACGATCGCGGGCGCGGCCTCGTTCATCCCGAGCGAGCACTCGACGCATGAGTGGACGGGCAACCCGTACGGGCGTGTCTTGCACTTCGGAATTCGCGAGCACGCCATGGGCGCGATTCTCAACGGAATCGTGCTGCACGGCAACACGCGCGCGTTTGGCGGAACATTCCTGATCTTTAGCGACTACATGCGCCCCGCCGTTCGTCTTGCAGCGCTCATGAAAGTTCCCTCGATCTTCGTATGGACGCATGATTCCGTCGCGCTCGGCGAAGACGGACCCACGCATCAACCGATCGAGCAACTCGCTACGCTTCGCGCGATCCCGGGTCTCGACATCGTGCGCCCCGGTGACGCAAACGAGGTCTCGTGGGCCTGGAAGACGATCCTCGAGCGCCGCAATGGTCCCGCGGGAATCGCGCTGACTCGTCAGAACATTCCCGTGTTTGCGCGCGGCGACGGCGACGCCTCAGGTGAGACATTTGCATCCGCTCGCAACGTGTCGAAGGGCGCCTACGTGCTTGCAGAAGCTCCTAACGGCACGCCAGACGTCATATTCATTGCGACGGGTTCCGAAGTGCAGCTCGCGGTAAACGCTCGCGAGGCACTCAAGGCCGACGGCATCAACGCGCGCGTCGTGTCAGCCCCTAGCCTCGAGTGGTTCCAGGAGCAGGATGCCGCGTACCGCGAGTCCGTGCTTCCCGCCGCCGTCAAGGCGCGCGTGTCGATCGAGGCTGGGCTCGACCTCACGTGGGTCCGCTACGTCGGCGACGCGGGCCGGAGCGTTTCGATCGAGCACTTCGGTGCATCCGCCGACTACCAAACCCTGTTCCGTGAATTCGGAATCACCACCGAGGCCGCCGTGGCCGCTGCCAAGGAATCACTCGCCGCCGCACAGGCTTAGGCGACAGAAAGAAGACACACCATGAGCACGACATCCCCCACCGCCGAACTCTCGGCTCTCGGAGTAAGCATTTGGCTCGACGATCTGTCGCGCGACCGCATCAAGTCGGGAAGCCTCGAAGCACTCATCTCCGACCGCAACGTCGTTGGAGTCACGACGAACCCCACGATTTTCGCGAGCGCGCTCGCGAAGGGTGAAACGTACGACGCTCAAGTCGCTGAACTCGCCGCAGCAGGTAAGAGCGTGACGGATGCCGTGTTCGACATCACGACCGACGACGTTTCGGCCGCGTGTGACATCTTCCGCCCCGTGTTCGACGCAACCAAGGGCTTCGATGGGCGAGTTTCGATCGAGGTCGAGCCAGGGCTCGCGCACGACGCAGCGGGCACCATTCGTCAGGCGAAGGAGCTGTGGGCAAAGGTTGACCGCCCCAACGCGCTCATCAAGATCCCCGCGACGCTCGAGGGACTCGAGGCCATCACCGCGACGATCGGTGCAGGGATCAGCGTCAACGTGACGCTCATCTTCAGCCTCGAGCGTCATCGCGAAGTGATCAACGCCTATTTGTCAGGGCTCGAGATCGCGCAAGCCGCCGGCCTCGACATCTCGACGCTTCACTCGGTCGCTTCGTTCTTCGTTTCTCGGGTCGACACCGAGATCGACAAGCGACTCGACGCGATTGGCACTCCCGAGGCGCTCGCACTCAAGAGCAAGGCGGGAGTCGCGAACGCCCAACTCGCTTACGAGGTTTACGAGCAAGCATTCTCGACCGAGCGCGCGAAGGTTCTGCTCGCTGGCGGAGCGAACAAGCAGCGCCCGCTGTGGGCTTCCACGGGAGTCAAGGACCCGAGCCTTCCCGACACCCTTTATGTCACGCAACTCGCTGTGGCCGAGACCGTCAACACGATGCCCGAGAAGACCCTCGAGGCAACCTTCGACCACGGGGTGATCGAAGGCGATCAAGTGACGGGATCTTACGGAACGGCGAACGCGACGCTCGACGCACTCGACGCACTCGGCATTTCGTACGATGACGTGACCGCGTTGCTCGAGAAGGAAGGCGTCGAGAAATTCATCGTCTCGTGGAACGAACTCCTTGATACGGTCTCTGCCGCGCTGGAGTCGGCAAAGTGAGCGTACGCATCGCGGTTTCCGGTGCAGCTGCCGAAGCCGTAGATCGCATCGTTCCGCAACTCGTGAGCGATCTCGTCGCGAGCCGCATCACGGGCGGGGACGCTTCGTTGTGGGGATCCGAAGCCGAAGACGAAGCAAGTAAACGTCTCGGGTGGGTTGAAGCGGTTGCCGTCTCACGGCCCATGGTCGCAGACATTCTCGAGTTGCGCGACAAACTGCGCGCAGACGGCGTCGACCACATCGTGCTCGGCGGAATGGGTGGGTCGTCACTAGCGCCCGAGGTCATCGCGCGCACCTATGGAGTCGAACTGACTGTGCTCGACTCGACCGACCCCGCTCAAGTGCTCGCCGCGCTCGGCGACCGGCTCGCGTCATCCGCTATCGTCATCTCTTCAAAGTCGGGGTCGACAGTCGAGACCGACAGCCAGAAGCGGATTTACGAGAAGTACTTCAGTGACGCGGGGATCGACCCGCTCACACGCATCATCATCGTGACGGATCCCGGGTCTCCCTTGGATGTCGCGTCGCGAGCAACGGGATACCGGGTCTTCAACGCCGACCCGACCGTCGGCGGACGCTACTCGGCCCTCACCGCGTTCGGGCTCGTTCCCTCGGGCCTCGCGGGCGTCGACATTGCGGAGCTGCTTGACGAGGCCGACGCAATGTCGCTCGACCTCGCGATCGACTCCCCCTCGAACCCAGGGCTCGTGCTCGGCGCTGCGATCGCAGGAACTCGACCGCTCAAGGACAAGCTCGCTATCGTCGCGGACGGCACCCACATTCTGGATTTCGGTGACTGGGCCGAGCAACTGATTGCTGAATCGACGGGCAAGCTCGGCAAGGGCATTCTTCCGCTCGTTCTCGATGTTGACTCCCCCGAGCTATTGGAGGGTCTCGACGACGTTCAAGTCGTGCGTCTCGTGGGCGATTGGGATGACACGAAAGACGTCGCCGATGGCGAGATCGAGATCACGGGCACCCTCGGCGCGCAACTGCTCACGTGGGAGTACGCGACAGTTGTCGCGGGCCGCA
>JANNCX010000028.1:0-1638 GCA_031387145.1 Salinibacterium sp. | reverse complement strand
ACCTACAAGCTCTACATCGGTGGCAAGTTCCCTCGGAGCGAGAGCGGGCGTACATACGAAGTCGTCTCGAAGAAGGGCGAGTTTCTCGCGAATGCGGCTCTCGCTAGCCGAAAGGATGCTCGTGACGCCGTAGTGGCTGCTCGAGCCGCCGTGGCGGGCTGGAGTGGCGCGACAGGGTACAACCGTGGTCAGGTGCTCTACCGAATCGCTGAGCTGCTTGAGGGGCGCAGAGACCAATTCGTTGACGAACTCCTCTCGAGCGAGGGCGGGTCCCGCCTTGCCGCGACGAAGCAAGTCGATCTCGCGATCGACGCGTGGGTCTGGTACGCGGGTTGGGCCGACAAGTACGTGCAAGTCGCGGGCAACGGAAACCCTGTGAGTGGTCCGTACTTCAACCTCTCGACTCCCGAGCCGACGGGTGTTGTTGCAGTCATCGCTCCGCAATCGGGCGGGTCGCTACTCGGGCTCGTGAGCGTCATCGCTCCGGCGCTCGTGAGCGGCAATACCGTCGTTGTCGTCGCGAGCGAGTCCGCTCCGCTCACGGCAGTGAGCCTCGCCGAGGTTCTAGCCGTGAGCGACGTGCCGGGGGGAGTCGTCAACATTTTGACGGGCTCACCGGCCGAAATTGCTCCGTGGCTCGCGGGTCACGCCGACGTCAACGCGCTTGACTTGACGGGAGCCGAGGCTCTCGATTGGGTCGAGCTCACGGTCGTAGCCGCTGACACCCTCAAGCGAGTTCTCGCCCCGGAGTCGGGAGCGCCCACGCCCTCGCTTTCGCGCATCGTCGCGTACACCGAGACGAAGACCGTGTGGCACACGAAGTCACTCATCTGACATGACGGGGCGATACGTCGTCGTAGTGGGCAGTGCGAACGTCGACCAAGTGCTCAGCGTCGACCGCATTCCAGCGCCGGGCGAGACCGTGCTCGCTCACGGCATGTCAACTGCGCGCGGCGGTAAGGGTCAAAACCAGGCGGTGGCTGCTGCGCGCGCGGGAGCTCGAACCACCTTCATCGGCGCGATTGGTAACGACACCTTTGGCGACGAGACGCTCGCTGGACTCACGGGCGACGGCATTGACGTGTCGTTCGTGCGCCGTGTCGATGCGCCCACGGGAACCGCCCTCATCGCCGTGGACCGCGCGGGTGAAAACACGATCATCGTCGAGCCAGGGGCGAACGCCCACTTGAAGCAGTTGTCGAGCGACGAAGTGACGGCAATTGGCCAGGCGGACGTCTTGCTCGTTCAACTCGAGATTCCGATGGACATGGTCGTCGCGGCATCCGTTGAGGCGCACTCGCGCGGCACGACCGTGATTCTCAATGCAGCCCCGATGGCCCTCGTGCCCGATGAGCTCATCGAGGCGCTCGACATTCTCATTGTCAACGAACACGAAGCCGCGCTCCTTGCAACACAGCGATCGGTCGATGAACTAACCGATCTAGTGCCTATTGTGATTGTGACGCTCGGCCCGCAAGGTGCGATCGTGTATCGATCCGGAATGGATGACGTGCACGTGCGAGCGCCGCGAGTCGTTGCAGTGGATGCCACGGGCGCAGGCGACACGGTGTGCGGCGCGTTCGCGGCGGCCCTTGCCGAGGGGCTCGAGCTCGCGCGCGCTCTGGAGTTCGCGGTCAC
>JANNCX010000016.1:0-6146 GCA_031387145.1 Salinibacterium sp. | reverse complement strand
CGTCACCGCCGGGCACGCGGTTCTCGACGCGCAAGCTGCGCCCGTGCCCGACGACGCGCAACGCGCACGTGCGGTTGTCGACGCCCCAAGCGACGGCGGTCGGGGCGAAGCTGCCCTCGACGTAGCGCTTGTAGGAGTTGATGTTGGGCGCCAAGAAGAGGCTCATTTCGCGCATAGTGGCAAGCTGGCCGGCGATCCAGTGCTCCATGAGCTTCGAGAATCCGTAAGGCCGATCCTTGTCTGCCATGACCGCCGAGCCGTCGATGCCGCGAACCGACAAGTGGATGTGGCACGAGTTGCCCTCGCGCTCGTTGAACTTGGCCATGAAGGTAAGCGATTTGCCGTGTTGGTCGGCGATCTCTTTCGCGCCGTTCTTGTAGATCGAGTGGTTGTCGCACGTCGCGAGCGCGCCCGCATACCTGAACGCGATCTCTTGTTGACCGAGGTTGCACTCGCCCTTGACGCCTTCGCAATACATGCCCGCGCCGTCCATGCCGTTACGGATGTCGCGCAGGAGCGGCTCCATGCGCGTCGATGCCATGAGCGCGTAGTCGATGTTGTAGTCAGAGGCCGGGTAAAGGCCCTCGTACTTCTTCTTCCACGCCTGGCGGTAGGTGTCCTCAAAAACGATGAACTCGAGCTCGGTGCCGACGAACGATGTGAGGCCTTTCTCGGCGAGACGCGCGAGTTGACGCTTGAGCACTTGCCGAGGGTCGGGATTGACGGGCGTCTCGTCGAGCCAGTGGAGGTCGGCCGTGACGATCGCAGTCGCCGTAAGCCAGGGCGCGAGTCGCAAGGTGTCGAGATCGGGGATCATCGCCATGTCGCCATAGCCGCGTTCCCACGACGAAATCGCGTAGCCATCGACGGTGTTCATCTCGACGTCGACTGCGAGAAGGTAGTTGCAACACTCCGCGCCGTGCTCCGCGAGCTCTTCAAGAAATAGGCGAGCGGATGCCCGTTTGCCGACAAGGCGACCCTGCATGTCGGTGAACGCGATGATGACGGTGTCGATCTCTTTCGCGGCGACGAGAGCGGTGAGCTCCGTCACGGTGAGGTTGCCCGTGCGTTTCGATGTGCTCGCTGCTGACACCTGTAACTCCTTCGTGACCTGGGTTTCGACCATTACATCACAGCAGTTGCCGCAACTTCGGGGACTTCGTCAGAGGCAATTTACATCTAAAGGTAGACAACAGGTACCAATAGCCGACAAACTCATGGGAATTCCGCAGGCAACGGAGCCTGCGTCAACGCATTGCTTCTGGAGGACGAATGAGTGAGAAGAAGGGCACGTCGGTTTCCGGCGTCACCTACACGAAGGCCGAAGCGGGGTACTTCGAGAAACGAAGCCTCAAGCGCACCGCGGGAGTATGGGGCCTATGGGGCCTCGGCATCGCGGCCGTCATCTCGGGAGACTTCTCGGGCTGGAACTTCGGTCTCGCTTCTGCGGGATTCGGTGGCATGCTGATCGCTTTCGTGATCGTCGTCATCATGTACTTCACGATGCTGTTCTCGATTGGTGAGATGTCAGCTGCCATGCCCCACACGGGCGGCGCGTATTCCTTCGCTCGCGCGGCCATGGGCCCGTGGGGTGGTTTCGTCACGGGACTGGCCGAGACAATCGAATACGTAGCGACGACCGCCGTGATCGTCTACTTCTCGGCGCTCTACGCGAACGGAATCACCCTCGAGCTTTTCGCGTTCGAACTCCCGACGTGGTTGTGGTGGATCATCCTCTACATCGTCTTCATCGCGCTCAACGCAGCGGGTGCGGCAATCTCGTTCAGGTTCGCACTCATCGTGGCGTTCTTGTCGCTCGCGATTCTCGCGGTATTCGCAGTTCTCGCGATCGCGTCGGGAACGTGGAGCACGGCCAACCTCTTCGACATTGCACCGGATGCTGGACAGACCGAGTTCTTGCCACACGGCTGGCTGCCCATCCTGTTCGCGTTGCCGTTTGCCATGTGGTTCTTCCTCGGAATTGAGGAGCTGCCGCTCGCCGCCGAGGAATCGCACAACCCGTCGAAGGACATCCCCAAGGCTGGAATCACGGGCATGATCACGCTCGTCATCTCGGGCGCTGTCGTGCTCGTGCTGAACCCAGGTATCACGGGGTCTGCCGCGCTCGGTGCGTCGGGTGAACCGCTGCTCGATGGCTTCCGCGCGATCCTGCCCGATGGTCTCGCTGCCGTGCTTTCGGCATTTGCGCTCATCGGTCTTCTCGCGTCGCTACAGGGCATCATGTTCGCTTACGGGCGCAACATGTACTCGCTCTCGCGTGCGGGCTACTACCCGAAGTTCCTCTCCCTCACGGGCAAGGCACAGACTCCGTGGGTTTCACTCGTCGTGGGTGGCATCATCGGAATCATCGCGCTGTTCCTCGTGGACAACGCTGGAGCGACGGCTGGTGCAATCGTTCTGAACATCGCGGTGTGGGGTGCGGTAATTTCGTACATCCTGCAGATGGCGTCGTTCGTGATTCTGCGTCGCAACTTCCCCAACGTGAAGCGGCCGTACATGAGCCCGACCGGTGTTCCTGGTGCGGTAATCGCGGGCGTCATCTCGCTTGCTGCGTTCGTCGGGTTCGCGCTCAACGAAGCATTCCGCCCCGCGATCGTCGCTATCTTCGTCGTGTACATCGTCATGCTTTTGCTGTTCGCCCTCTTCGGTCGCAAGACTCTCGTGCTTTCGCCCGAGGAAGAGTACGCGCTGAGCGACGGCAAGCACGGTGACCCTCAAGCCGAGGGCTACGACGCCATGGAGAAGGAGATGTTCGACGACTCCAAATAGAGCCCTTTAGCTCGGGAGACCTTCCTTCACCTGGCCCGAACGGGTGGAGGGGGGTCTCTCGTGTTGTGGCTCAGAAGTACGTGCTCACGAGGTCGACGACCATGGGGGTCGCTGCATCCGCGTCATCGACAACGGGAATGAGCCTCCACTTGTCGAACGCCGTGCACGGGTGTGAGAGGCCGAGGCGCACGAGTTGTCCGACCTCGAGCGCATCGGTGGTCACGTACGCGTGCTGATCGTTCAGCTTTTCGACGACGCCGAACTCGGTCACGGGCATCCCCTCGTCGTAGGGAAAATCTCGCTTGCCCCCGTCGAGAATCGCGAGCCCCTGCTCCGGCGTCGAGACCACGCGCGACCAACCGTGCATTGCCGATCGAAGGCCGCTCACGGGCGTGATGCCGCGATAGAAGCCGTCGTCGTGGATCTGGAACGCGCCGGATCGCAGGATGACCGTTGCCTCGCCCACGAGGGCCGCGAGCCGCTCGGCCACGAGATCGAACCACGCGCTGCCGCCCGCTGTCACGATGGGCTTCGCGCCCCACGCGACTTGGCCGTGAAGCGCGACGATCTCGTCGAGATACCGCTCGACCGCCGCGATTCCCTCGGGTGTGCGTTCGCGCGCGTAGGAGCCTTCGTACCCTCCCACCCCGACGAGCCGCAGCTCGGGTGCCGCATCCACTGCTGAAGCCACTGCGAGGGCGGCGTCGACGCCGCGAGCGCCCGTGCGCCCGCCGGCACTGCCGAGTTCCACAACCACGTCGACGGCTCGAGCCGCGCGAGCGAGCCCCGCACGCATCGCGGCGACGGACTCAACGCTGTCGGCCCAGCACACGAACTCGAACGACTCGTCCGCGAGCTCGGAGCTAAGCCACTCGAGCGCAACGGGGTCGACGACCTCGTTGGCCAGAATGATGCGCGAAACGCCGAAAGACCGCGCGACTTGCACTTGCCACATGGTTGCGAGCGTGATGCCCCACGCGCCTGCGTCGAGCAACTGCTGCCACAGCTGGGGCGCCATCGTCGTCTTTCCGTGTGGCGCGATCTCGAGTCCGCGGCTTGCGACCCAGTCCGCCATGAGTGAAACGTTGCTCGCGAGTGCGCCCGCGTCGAGAGTGAGCAGTGGAGTGGCGAAGTCGGCGAGAGTCGGTGAGGTCGCGAGAAACTCGCGCTGCGTCATCCCCCAACTGCGTGAGGGAAAAGATTTGGCCCACGGACCGAGGAGTTTCATGCGTTCAGGGTAGTAGTGTGCAAAAGGTGACTCTCACTCTTGGGCTCAAAGCATCAGCCGAACAATTCGGTCCACGCGAACTTGTCGAGATCGGCGTATCGGCCGAGAAACACGGATTCGACAGTGTCACGGTGAGCGACCACTTTCAGCCGTGGCGTCACTCGGGCGGCCACGCGCCGTTTGCACTCGCGTGGATGACCGCGGTCGGCGAACGCACGTCGCGAGTCATGCTCGGCACCTCGGTGCTCACTCCGACCTTCCGCTACAATCCCGCCGTGATCGCGCAAGCCTTCGCGACGATGGGTTGCCTCTACCCCGGCCGCATCATGCTTGGCGTCGGCACGGGTGAAGCGCTCAACGAAATCGCAACGGGGTTCGACGGCGAGTGGCCAGAATTCAAGGAACGGTTCGCTCGCTTGCGCGAGTCCGTCGACCTCATGCGCCAACTGTGGACGGGCGATCGGGTCGAATTCGAGGGCACGTACTTCCGCGCGCGCGGCGCGACGCTCTACGACGTTCCCGACGGCGGCGTGCCCGTCTACATCGCCGCGGGTGGTCCCGTCGTTGCGCGCTACGCAGGACGCGCGGGCGACGGATTCATCTGCACATCGGGAAAGGGAATGGAGCTCTACACCGAGCAATTGTTGCCCGCGGTCGCCGAGGGTCTCGCTGCGGCATCCCGAGCGCCCGACAGCATCGATCGCATGATCGAAATCAAGATTTCTTACGACACGGATGCCCAGCTCGCGCTCGAGAACACGAGGTTCTGGGCACCGCTGTCGCTCACGGCCGAGCAAAAGCACTCGATCGAGGATCCCCTCGAGATGGAAGCCGCAGCGGATGCCCTCCCGATCGAGACCGTAGCGAAACGGTGGATCGTGGCGTCAGACCCCGACGACGCCGTCACGCGCATCAAGCAGTACACGGACGCGGGTTTCACGCACCTCGTGTTTCACGCCCCGGGTCACGACCAAGAGCGTTTTCTCGACCTTTTCGAGAGGGATCTCGCTCCGCGGTTGCGCGAGTTTTAGGCGGCGGATTCGACTGCCGCGGCCGGGGTCGGCAGGCGCAGTCGCTTAAGCAATAGTGCGTTGGCCGCCACGATCACGCTTGAGCCCGACATCGAGATCGCGGCGATCTCAGGGCTGAGCATGATGCCGAACGTCGGGAAGAACACCCCGGCGGCGATCGGTAGGGCGATCGCGTTGTAGCCGATTGCCCAGCCTAAGTTTTGCCTCATCTTGCGCACGGTACCCTTGCCGATGCGCAGCGCGACCGCGACATCCAGCGGGTCGGAACGCATGAGCACAACGTCGGCGGTTTCGATCGCGACATCCGTTCCCGCGCCGATCGCGATTCCGAGGTCGGCTTGCGCCAGAGCTGGGGCGTCGTTAACTCCGTCGCCGACCATCGCTACCCTCTTGCCCGCACTCTGCAATTCGGCGATCTTGGCGGACTTGTCTTGGGGAAGAACCTCCGCGATGACGGTGTCGATGCCAAGCAACGCGGCGATGCGTTTGGCAGTCGGCTCGTTGTCCCCCGTGAGCATAACGACCTCGATGCCTGAATCGTGGAGTGCAGCGATCGCGGCAGCGGCGGTTTCTCGGGGCGCGTCGGCCAGGGCGATCACGCCTGCTGCTGTGCCGTCGACGGCGAACGCGATTGCCGTGCGGCCAGTTGCTGCCAGTTCGTTCTGCTTGTCCGCGATGGAGCTGATGTCAATTCCCTCCTCGACCATCAACCGAGCGTTGCCCATCACAACCTGACGTCCGTCGACCGTCGCGACCGCTCCGAGTCCGGTGATGTTTCGAAAGGCGGTCGCAGTCAGTCGCGGAGCGTTGCGTGCATCGGCGTAGGCGACGATCGCTTTGGCGAGCGGATGCTCAGACTCGCGTTCCGCGGCGGCCGCGTACGACAGCAATTCGCTCTCGCTCATACCGGCCGGAACGCAGTCAGTGACTTCGGGTTCTCCCTTGGTCAAAGTTCCTGTCTTGTCGAGCACGACCGTGTCGATGTGAGCGGCGGACTCCAACGCGCTGGCGTTCTTGAACAGCACCCCACGCTTGGCGCCGAGTCCGGTGCCGACCATGATCGCGGTTGGGGTAGCTAGTCCGAGTGCGTCAGGGCA
>JANNCX010000391.1:0-1892 GCA_031387145.1 Salinibacterium sp. | reverse complement strand
ATGAAGGGTGAATCACTCAAAGGCCATCTGGATCTGTTGATCCTCGCCGTGCTCGTCGACGGCGCCAGACACGGCTACTCGATCATCGATGAACTCCGCGAACGCAGCGATGAAGCGTTCGACCTCGCCGAGGGAACCGTGTATCCCGTGCTCCACCGGCTCGAACGCTCGGGATCTCTTAGCAGCGAGTGGAGCGAGTCGGGCGGGCGTCGCCGACGCACCTACAGCGTCACGGCATCCGGTCGGGCAAAGCTTGTCGATGAACGAATGTCGTGGGAGCAATTCTCGACAGCGGTCACAGCAGTCGTGGGGAGGCAGCCATGGCCGAGTATGCCCTGATCGACTCCTACCTCGACGTCGTGAGTCGCCGACTCGAGTATCGACCTGACGCCTTGGATCTGCGCGACGAGCTCGCCGACCACCTTCTTGAATCCGCAACTCGCGCAATCGCCGCGGGGCTCGATCGAGAGTCCGCGCAACGGTCGACCCTGGATCGCTTCGGCGACCCGAACATCGTGGCGGGCATGCTCGCCGCAGTCCCAACGAAAGGAATTGACATGGTTCACACACTCGGTCGCTCGGCCGGCATTCTCGCCCTTGTTTCGGCCGCCCTGTGGGTGATAGTGATCTTCGCGGGACCCTTCGGCCTCGTGAGCTACTTGGACACGTCCACGTCAGAGGGCGAAGTCCTGTGGCAAGGCATCGTGCAGGCTATCGCCGTTCTCGCTACCGGCGTTGCACTCGTCGCGCTCAACCTGCGGTCTTCGAATCGAATGGATGCCCTCACCGGGGTCGTGCTCGTCGCTGCCTTCATGGCGTTCCTCGCGTCCTTTTTTGTCCCATGGTTTTTTCTTGCGTGGGGTATGTACCTCGCGGCTGCCCTCGCCATCTCGATTGCGCGGCTGAGCGGCGATCCTGCCGCGAAGGGCATCGTCAGCGCGCTCCTCCTCGTGATCGCGCCACTGATGTTGATGGTCGGCTCCTTGGTGGGCCTGCAGGCTCTCGGTTTGGACGCCGCCGCGGGAGACCCGACCAGCCGCGATATTGCGCAGGCTGGCCTCGTGACGCTTCTCGGAGCGGGCGTCATCGCCCTCATGCTTGCTGTCGGATTCGCCGTGATGGGACTGCGGCTGCGCGGGGCAACGTCGGTCATGAGCGCGAAGGAGCCTGCTGCGTTCGCTTGACACTCAGGGAGTGAGACAGAGGCCGTCCTTCGGGGCGGCCTCTGCGGTTTCGATACGCGCCCGCCGGGCGCTACTCAACCAGCCTTGGCAATAGCGAGTGCGGTCGCGAAGTCGCGCGCACGGTCTAGGTGTGCGGAGATCGGCGCGACGACCGACGTCTGCACCACCTCGTCCACGGACGCTAGTAGCAGCTTGCGAGCACGGCGACGCCGAGATGCGGCGGTCAGCCCTCCGAGCAGTGCGCCGAGCAAGCCGAGCAGAATGCCGGCCAATACTGCTCCAGCGATGAGCAACGTCGGCACCGCCCAGCCTTCGACCTTCGGGATCGGGGGCGCGGGCATCCCGATCGTGGGGAGCAGGGCTGCCGCGAGCAGCCAGCCGACGCCGACAAGGCCAGCGACGAGCACGACCCACTGCAGGATCGTAAAGATCAGCCACCACCACGAGCCCTTCGCGGGCAGTACTGGGCGAGCGATCGCGAGGTCGAGCTGGTCGGGTAGCGACGCGATGCTGTCGTTTGCGGTCGACCGGATGCCCGTGCGCCAGGTTTCGGCGAGCCCGGCGGCCGCGGCATCCGCGTAGCCACGAACGGCAAGGGAAACCTTGGCACGCGCCCCAGAACTGAGTTCCGGCAGACTCGTGCGGTGCAGGTCTGGGTTGTCGCCGCGGCGCTTGGGGCCGAGGCCGAGGCGCGTGAGCGGGTCGGCG
>JANNCX010000377.1:0-3402 GCA_031387145.1 Salinibacterium sp. | reverse complement strand
CGCGGCCGAGCGTGACGCTGTCGGGCATGGTATCGAGCACTTCGAGCGCAATCGCATCGCGGTAGTAGGCGGTCATCGCGTCGAGGTTGCCGACCCTCAAGGTGACGGCGCCCATCGCGGTGTCTGCGGCGAGAAGATCGGCCATGCCGGTGTAACACCGCGGGGCGCGCGGGTTATTCCGCCCGGCCGGTCAGGCGCGCGATAAGTTCGCGGTAGCGCGCGGCCGTTCGCTCCACGATCTCGGGCGGCAGCGCCGGCGGGATGCCCGTGCGATCCCAATGGGCCGCGAGCCAGTCGCGCACGATTTGCTTATCGAAACTGGCCGTACGGTCGCCCGTGGAATACAGCGCGGCATCCCAGTACCGGCTGCTGTCTGACGTGAGCACTTCGTCCGCGAGCGTGAGCTCGCCCGTGCTCGGGTCGGCTCCGAACTCGAACTTCGTGTCGGCCAAAATCACTCCGCGCGACTCGGCGATGGCCGACGCCCGGGCGAAAATTTGCAGGGACGCGTCGCGCAGGGCGGCCGCGGCACCCGCTCCGACGATTTCGACCGTGCGCTCGAACGTGATGTTTTCGTCGTGCTCGCCGAGGGGGGCCTTCCACGCGGGCGTGTAGATCGGCTCGGGCAAGCGATCGCCGTCGGCGAGCCCGGCCGGCAGCGGCACGCCGCACACGCCCTGCGACTCCTGGTATTCGAGCCACCCGCTGCCCGAAAGGTAGCCGCGAACGACGCACTCGATCGGGTACATGTCCAAACGGCGAGCGACCATCGCGCGCCCGGCAAATTCGGCGGAAATCTCGACGCCCTCCACGAGGTGATTGGCCACGTCGAGCTGCTCGGACCACCACAGGCTGAGAGTCGTGAGCAGTTCACCCTTGCCCGGGATGCCCGGCTCGAGCACATGATCGAACGCACTCACTCGGTCGCTTGCCACCATGAGCACGAGCTCGGGATGCTCGGCACTCGAGTAGAGGTCGCGCACTTTGCCGGAGTAGCTGTGCTGCCACGTGGTCACTCGGCCACCCGGAGGGCGATGTCGGTGCGGTATTGTCCACCCTCGAGCTGAATTTTCTCGAGGGCCGCGTAGACGCGAGCACGGGCATCCGCGAAGTCCGAACCGAGGGCGACGACGCTCAAGACGCGGCCGCCCGTCGCGATGTACTGTCCGTCGACGAGGGCCGTCGCGGCGTGGGCGATCGTCACGTCGTGCACCTGGTCGAGTCCCGTGATCGGGCGACCCGTGATGGGTTCATCGGGGTAGCCTTCGCTCGCGAGCACGACCGTCACGGCGACGTTGTCAGAGAACTCGGGCCGAGGGTGCGAACCGAGCTCGCCCGTCGCGGCCGCGAAGAGCAAACCACTCAAGGGGGTTACGAGCCGCGGGAGCACGACTTGAGTCTCGGGGTCGCCGAAACGCGCGTTGAATTCGATGACGCGAGTGCCCTTGTCGGTCAGGATGAGGCCGCAGTAGAGCAACCCGATGAAGGGAGTGTGTTCGCTCGCGAGTTGGCGCACGGTCGGCACGGCGATCGTCTCGATGACCTCGTCGACGAATCCCTCGGGCAGCCACGGGAGCGGCGAATACGCTCCCATTCCGCCCGTGTTGGGGCCTTCGTCACCATCGAAAATGCGCTTGTAGTCTTGCGCGGGCGAGAGCGGCAGAACGTTGTGGCCATCGCTCAAGAGAAAGAGCGAGACCTCTTGGCCTGCGAGAAATTCTTCGACAAGCACGGCGCCCTGGCCGAGCCAGAAGTCGGCGTGGGCGACGGCGGCGTCTCTGTCCTCGGTTACGAGCACACCCTTGCCTGCCGCGAGACCGTCGGCCTTAACGACGTACGGCGCTCCGTATTCGTCGATAGCCGCGACGGCTTCTTCGATCGTGCCCGCGCGGGTTGCGAGACCCGTGGGCACTCCCGCGGCATCCATGATCCGCTTCGCAAAGGTCTTGCTGCCCTCGAGTGCCGCTGCGGCTTTGCCGGGTCCAAATACTGCGATACCGCGTTGGCGAAGCGCGTCGGCGACGCCCGCAACGAGTGGCGCTTCGGGGCCGATGATGACGAGGTCGATGTCGTTGTCGAGCGCGTATGCGCTCACGACGTCGGCGCGAGTGGGGTCGAGTGCGACGACGGGCACGACGGCCGCGATGCCGGCGTTACCGGGAGCCGCGGTGATCTCGTGCGCGGGCGTTTCACCGAGCAGGGACGTAATGATCGCGTGCTCGCGTGCACCGGAGCCGAGAACAAGGATTCGCACGCATCAACCCTACCCAGCGGCGCGCCGTGCGAGTCGCCGTGCTACGCGGTCGCACAATAGGTGCGACACATCCACGAAGCCGGGGAGAGGCGAGTGCCGACGGCGTACGTACCACGCAGATCGAGGCTGCGGTACGGCCAACCGTTGAACACGAGTGAGAAGTGAAACGAATACCTGAAGCGAGCGGGCACGCGGCGGTCGCCTCGGCGCTCGCGAGCGGTCCCGATCGCGAGACCCTCGCGACCGCCGTGCGCTTTCTGCTTCAAGTGCTCGCCGACGATGCCGAGGGCAATACGGTCGAAGTGCGGGTGCCGCCGTTCGGTGCCGTGCAGGCTATTCAAGGTCCGCGCCACACACGTGGCACTCCACCCAATGTGATCGAGATGGATGCCACGACCTGGCTGCACCTCGCAACGGGCCGAGTCGCGTGGGCCGATGCCGTCGCTGCAGGGAGTGTTGTCGCATCCGGTCAGCGCGCGAGCCTGGAGGCACACCTTCCGCTCGCATGGGAGACAATAGACGGGTGAGCGATTCCCCCGAAACCGAAGTGAAACTGCGACGCGCGCCCAAGTTCGGTGCGTTCATGGCTGTTGGGGGTCTGATCGGCGCGCTCGCGACACTCGTCGCGACGTCGCTCTTTCCGTCGGATCCCGCAGTGGGTTTCGTCGCGCTGTTCGCTTACTTCGCGCTCTTCGGCATTCCCGCGGGCGTAGCGCTGGGCGCGGTTCTCGCGCTCGTGCTCGATCGTCGTTCCTCGAAGCGCGCCCGAACGGTAACTGCCGAGCGCGAGACTAGCTGAGCTGGGTCTTCTCGACCCACGCGAGGTACTCGGGCGTCACGGTGCCCGTCACGTAATCACCCGTGAAGCAGCTCATGTCTAGAGCCGTGACATCCGACCCCTCTAAAATCGCGGCTTGCATGTCGGCGACCTCTTGGAAGATCAGGTAGTCGGCACCGAGCTCGGTCGCGATCTCGGGAATCTTGCGGCCGTGTGCGACGAGCTCGTGGCGGCTCGGCATGTTGATTCCGTAGACGTGGGGGAAGCGCACGGGCGGCGCGGCCGACGTGAACGTGACCTTATTGGCACCGGCTTCGCGAGCCATTTGAACGATCTCTTTCGAGGTCGTTCCGCGCACGATCGAGTCGTC
>JANNCX010000375.1:0-3295 GCA_031387145.1 Salinibacterium sp. | reverse complement strand
GCGGTGACGAATACATCGTCTTCTACACCGGCGGCCCGTACGACGGCCAGACCGATCGTCGAATCAGCACGGATGGCAGCTGGGACAGCGAGGTGACGGTGCTCGCTGCCGTCGACGGCAAGGAGACTCAGCTTGTCTACGGATCGCCAAAGGCGCACGCGGTCGGAAACCAAGTGCAAGTGACGTATTCGTGGGATGAGCCCGACAGCGAGCCGCTCGAGGCGCTCGATGAGCGGGGCGACGCTTAGCGGCACACGCTGTGTAGACTTGTGTGTGAGGTGTTACACATGGCTACCAATCTTGCTATTGATCCCGACCTTCTCAAGCACGCCCTCGAAGTGAGTGGCGAGCGAACGAAGAAGGCGACCGTGACGCTCGCGCTCGAAGAATTCATCGCTCGGCGCGAACAGGAAAAACTTCTCGATCTCATGGGCAAGCTCGAGTGGGACGAGACCTACGACTACAAGTCCGAGCGCTCTCGCGCATGACCTTGCTCGTTGACACGAGCGTGTGGTCGCTCGCGTTCCGCCGCGACGCTCCGCAAAACGTGGCCGAGGTTGCTGAACTACGCCGCGCACTAGGCGGCGACGACATCGTCGTGACGACGGGCCTGATCCTGCAGGAGCTGTTGCAGGGTTTCGTGCCCGCTCGTGCCCGGGAGCAGATAATTGACCGCTTCGCCCACGTTCCCCTTCTGCAACCAGATCGCGCTGACCACATCGACGCGGCAGACTTGCGCAACACGTGTCGGAAAGCCGGTGTGCAGCTTGGCACCATCGACGCCCTGCTCGCTCAGCTATGCGTGCGATACGGCCACACGCTGCTGACCACGGATCGAGACTTCGAGCATGCCGCCCCTCACGTTGGCATTCGAATCTGGAAACCGTGAGTGTGGGCAATCGGTTGAGCGTCTCGGGTGTGGCGGGCGTCTACGGGCGGAGACGCACAACCGATTGCCCAACCCCGAGCAATTACGGCAGCGGGGGCTATCCTTAAACCACGCCCCCGTAGCTCAGCGGATAGAGCAGAAGCTTTCTAATCTTTTGGTCGCAGGTTCAATTCCTGCCGGGGGCACTGTGTGGCTCAGCCACCCTGAAGAATGTCAGCAGGCTGCTGCGCAGCCCACTCGCGCTGCTTGACCAGCAGCTCGTTCTCGGGGATCGTCTCGTCGTACTTCCACGCTGCGAGATCTTGCGCGAAGAGCTTCTTGGCGCGGCTTGGCTTGGCCTGCCAACCGATGAGCCCGGCCTGGAGATCGGCGAGATCCTGCTCGGCTTGAAATCCGTAGTTCGCCGAGTTGCGTTTCATCGACGCGAGGTAGTGGGCTGCCCAGTCGGCGGCTAGCCCTGAACCCGAAACGGGCAGCAAACGCAGACGAACCTCGGCAGCGCTCGCTTGGTGCTCGACGTGCTCCTTTTCTTGCGCGCTCAGCGTGCTCCACTCGGCAGCCTTGCGCCCAGATGCGATGAGCGCCGCTACGGCTGCAGACTTCGCGAGTCGGTCTTGATGCGCGATGAACCGCTTCAGTGAACTGCGCGTGATCAATCCGGCGATGATGCCCGCTGCGAGGATCGCCACGAAAGGCAAGATCACGGCAGTGACGATGGCCCAGCCCTCATCGGACGAGAACCACGTGACAATGTCATTCCACCACTCCAGTAACATGCAGGCACTGTAACCCCACCAGTCACAAACGGCCGGTACCGACAGGCCGAGCCGTCAAACTGCTAGAAGCGGAAACAGTCCATCGCGTCATCCACGCTCCAGAATTCGCCGACCGGCAGAAAGCGGCGCTGACGCTGGAGCATGCGCTTCGCCAAGAATCGTTGCCCTGCGGGTGTCGTGCTGCGCTCGACGTAGCCGAGCACTTCGCCGCCCGCGCGGGTAACGCGCCAGAGATCGTCGCCCAATTGAACTGTCGTGACTCCCGTGCGAGCAACCGTGGGTGTGTCGATGAATTCGAGCGTGGTCACAAGAAACTCCCAATGTGCGGCCGGCCCAGGCGAAATGTACTGGTTCGAATATATGTTCGACTGCCGACAATTGCAAGTGAGAAACGGGCTAACTACGACTTGATGGTGTCCGATGTGAAGGCGAGGTCGGCGTCGAGTGCTTTGTTCGGGCGAGAGGTTTGCGCCAAGAGGATGCCCGCGAGCACGATCGCGGCGCCGACGAGTTGGAACGGCCCGAGCTCTTCGCCGAGCCACAGCCACGCGACGACGAACGCGAAGATCACTTCGGACGACGCAACGATACCGCCGGCCGTCGCCTTGAGCCGACCGATGGCCGCGAACGACAACAGAAACGGCAAGAACGATCCGAGCACGATGAGCCAGAGCAGGGGCATCCACAGGGGCACAACAACGTGAGAAAGGTTGCCGCTCAGCGACACATACTTCGACACGATCGCGGGGTCGATGGTCCACCATCCGCTAAAGAAGGCCCAGAAGAGGGTTGCGAATCCGCTCGTCCAGAATGCGACTGCGAGGGGGGATGTTGCCGTCACTTGTCGCTCGCCGACGAGAAAGTAGAAGGCAAGCGTCGCCGCCGCAGCGAGCGCCATGAGCACTCCGAAGCCGTCGAGAGAGCTCGACCAGATCTGCGCGACGATCGTGAGGCCCACGAGTACGCACCCGATCGCGATCCAGATGCGCGGTCGCACCTTCTCTTTGAAGACGAAGAATGCCACCAGAGCGACAATGAGCACCGCAAGGTACTCGAACAAGAGGGCGATACCGACGGGCAGTAGCTGGATCGCGAACGCGTAGGTCGCTTGCAGCAGTGCGACGCCCACGACGCCAAGGAGCGCCATGATTCCGATCTGTTTCGGGGCGAGCTTGAATGCTCCGCGGTCGATGACGAGCAGAATTGCGCCCGCGATGAGGCACGTGCCAAGGGTGCGGAACTGTGTCACTTGCGTTGGACTCAGCCCGCTCGCGAGCACGACTTTCGTGACGCTGCCGTTCGCGCCAAACAATAGGGCGGCGAGAAGCCCATAGACGTAGCCCACGGTCAGCGTTGCGAACCGGTGCCATCGACCGCAAAGGGTTCGATGGCGGCGAGCTCTTCGGAGCTCAACTCGGCAAAGTCGAGCGCGGCGAAGTTGTTTTCGAGCTGCGCAACGCTCGAGGCGCCGATCAGGGCGCTCGAGACTTGGCTGTGTCGCAGCACCCACGTCACAGCGAGCTGCGCGAGGCTTTGACCGCGCGCGGTGGCAATTTCGTTGAGGGCCTTCGCTCGCTCGAGATATTCGTCGTCGATCGTGGCTTCGGTCATCCACCGACCCTCGGCCGCG
>JANNCX010000372.1:0-6042 GCA_031387145.1 Salinibacterium sp. | reverse complement strand
CCCAAAATTGCGCTCACCTTGAAGCGTGAGCCGTCGTGTTCTGGCGCGCCTGACAAGGCCTGCTCGTTCGTGAGGGTCACGCCGGGTACATCCGCTCGGTAGACATTCACGAGAGGGATCGGATGACTCGTCGCGGCAACGTCGTCGGTCGCGACCTCGCTTACCTTGGCGACGGAATCGACGATCGCGCTCAGCTCACCTGTGAGACTCGCGATTTCGTCGGGCGTGAGCGCGATGCGCGCGAGATTCGCGAGGTGGGCGACGACGTCGGGAGTTATTTCTGACACTGCACAATTGTAAGGGAGCCGCACAGAGCCGAAGACGAGCGAACGGGTTGAGGCTCGGTCGCGACGCTCGGGCCGTTCGGCTCAACCCAACCCGATCAGCGCATGAAGCCCGCCGCCTTCACAACTATGTGTGAATCAGCGCCTGACACGTATTCACCTCGACCGATCCCGATAAGAGCGAAGTTTCGCATCGACTCCGTTCCCTCACTGAAGTACTCATTGTGTCCCGTCGAAGCCAGCAAGGTCTCGTGCGTAATGACATCGACACCGCCCGCGACGCCGAGCGCGGTTGCCCCATACCTTTGCGCGCCGGGATCGCTGCCGAAGTAGGAGCTGTTCGGGATCGGATCCCACGACGCTTCGCCGACGAAGACGTTTCCGTTGCGGACATGAAGATCCTTTGCGCTCTTGGCCGGGCTCCCTGGGGATCCGACCATCGCGAGCGCATCGACCGTAAAGTCGAATTCAGTGAGCGCCATGAGCGCGGCAGTTGACCCATATGAGTGAGCAACGATTGTGACATACGGCTGGTCGCCCGCCCGAACTGCGGCGAGCCCTTGGATCGCATTCGCAAGAGCGTCCCGGCCCTCGTAGGCGTTGTCGATCGCGCCGACGTTGGTGAGATTGGGCGTGTGGTAGCCGATCCACGCCACGGTCGCGACCATGCTTCTCGGCTCATCGAAGCGAGCGAGCCAGTCAAGCTGCTGGTCGTGCAAGCTGGTTGCGGCATCCACCCAATCGCCCATCTGATTCTCGATCGTGAAAAACATGCCGGGCACTAGATACGTCACGTAGTCGGCCGTGCGTAGATCGCCCACGACGATTGCAGCTCGACCCTGACCGGCGGTATCGAGGCTCAAGAGAGTCGGACGCGCGTCAACTTCAAGTGCAGCAGCGATCGACTCGAGCATGCGCAGTGAGTATTTCGCGTTCTCGACAATCGTGCGACCGGGTTCACGAGCGATGGTCGATTCAAGCTCGGCGATCGTTCCCGTCAACAGGTCGCGATTCGCGATGTCACGGGTAGCGTACGGAATTCCGTCGAGATTTCCCACAAGGTTGGGGCTCAATTCTCGAAGCGTCGCTTGCCGCTCCGGAGTCATCGAATTCCACCACAATCTGACATCGGAAGCGACGGGCGGCCGCGCGAGAACATCATCAACTGCACGCGGATTTTCCTCGAGGTATAGGGCCGCGTCCGGGATCGAAAACAGTGCTAGCTGCTCAAGCAACCGACTACCGTAGTTGACCTCAATGGGGGACGAATCGGGTTCTGGCCCAACGTACGGCGCGCGCGGTGTCGCGGCGAAGTCAATAGTCACTCGTTCAACGATGTCTAACTGCTCGTGGACGTGCGCGACAATAGTTTGCGAGACCGAAAACCGCGAAATTTCGTGCACTTCAAAGGCCTCAGCGACGAATCCAATTGCCACCGAGGTCGTCGATAGTGCCGAAAAATCAAACAACAATTCGGGCCAAACCCCTTATTCACGCGGCATCTGGTCTCCCGCGCCAGTGCCCCGCGCCCCCCATTGTAGGGGATAGAACGCTCCGTATGGGGGACAAAAATGCGCGACGATCAAAGGCCGTCCCGGCAATCTCGCCCGGGGTGGTCGAATGACGCTATGCCAGCGCGTCTGGCCCGCCAGCGAGCAATCGCGCAAACTGTTCCGCGTCGAGGATGGGGATGCCCAGCTCCTCCGCCTTGCCAAGTTTCGACCCAGCACCGGGGCCTGCGGCAACGAAATCGGTCTTCTTGCTCACACTCGACGCCGCCTTACCGCCGGCCGCGATGATCGCCTCGATCGCGCCCTCTCGAGTGAATCCCTCGAGACTGCCGGTCGCGACGACCGTGAGCCCAGCGAGCGGTCCATCAAGGTCACCGACCGCGCCCACTCCGGGGTGCCCTGGCGTTGCGAATTGAACTCCTGCCGCCGCCCACGACTCAACGATTTCGACATGCCAATCGACCGTGAACCAGTCGATCACGGCGTCGGCGATGATTGCGCCCACACCGTCGACAGCAGCGAGCTCATCTCGAGTCGCAGCCCGGATCGCGTCGAGCGAACCGAAATAGTTCGCGAGAGCCCGCGCCGCAACGGGACCCACGTGACGAATGCTGAGCGAGACGAGCAGCCGCCACAACTCTTTCGTCTTCGACAGCTCGAGGTTCTCAATGAGTTGGAGCGCCTGGCTCGACGGAACGGATGCCGCATCCCCGTTGAACGCACCCTCAGGGTCGAACGCGGGGTCGGCGTCTTTGCCCGAAAGCCGTCTCTTGCGACGGAAGGGAGTCTCTTGCTTCGCGGTTCCGTCATCGAGAAGTTTCGGCAGCCCCGTTTCGGCGTCCCGCACGACGACCGTGATCGGAAAGAGGTCTTCGAGCCGAAGCGAGAACAACCCCGCCTCCGTCACGAGCGGGGGGATCGCGGGCTCGAGCGGTTGCGTCAGGGCAGCTGCACTCACCTCGCCGAGTCCTTCGACGTCGAGCGCTCCCCTGCTGCCGACGTGTTCGACGCGACCGCGAACCTGAGCGGGACAACTGCGGGAGTTGGGGCAGCGCAAGTCGACATCCCCCGCCTTCGCTGGAGCGAGCGGCGTGTTGCACTCGGGGCACTCGGTGGGCATGACGAACTCGCGCTCGGTTCCGTCTCGAAGCTCGACGACAGGGCCCAGAACTTCGGGAATCACATCGCCCGCCTTGCGCAAAACGACCGTGTCGCCGATCAGGATGCCCTTGAGCTTGACGACGTCCTGATTGTGCAGCGTCGCTTGGCGCACGACCGATCCCGCGACGTGAGCGGGTGCCATGACGGCGAATGGTGTTGCCCTGCCCGTGCGTCCGACGGACACAACAATGTCGAGGAGCTTTGTGTTGACTTGCTCGGGAGGGTACTTGTACGCGATCGCCCACCGCGGAGCACGCGACGTAGCTCCCAGCTCATCGTGAAGCGCGAGTTCGTCGACCTTGACGACGATGCCGTCGATCTCATGCTCGACGCTGCCCCGATGCTCGCCGAAGTACTCGATGAATGCGGCAACATCTGCCGCGGAGTTCTCGACGGCGAAGTGGGTGCTCACGGGGAGTCCCCAACTGGCGAGCAACGAGTACACCTCGCTCTGGCTCGCCACGGGCGGGTTCGGCCATGCGCCGATGCCGTGCACGAGCATCCTGAGCCTCGATAGCCTGCGCCGCATGAGGTCGAGTCCCGCGGTCGACTTGCCCTCGGCCTTTTGTCGCAAGGAACCGGATGCCGCGTTGCGAGGGTTAGCGAATACGCGCTCGCCCGCAGCCGCTTGCTCGGCATTGAGTGCCCTGAAGGCCGCGACGGGAAAGAAGATCTCGCCGCGAATCTCGACGAGCGCCGGATGGCCCGTGCCCTCGAGCTGAGCGGGAATCCCCCCGATCGCGGCGATGTTCTCGGTAACGTCCTCGCCCACGACTCCGTCGCCCCGTGTTGCCGCTGACGTGAGCCGCCCGTTCTCGTAGCGGAGGTTTATAGCGAGCCCATCGATCTTGAGCTCACACAAGTAGTTGACCGCGCGGCCGGAGTCGCGCTCGACCTTCGCCGCCCACGCCGCGAAGTCATCAAGGCTGAAGACGTTGTCGAGCGAGAGCATGCGCTCCGCGTGCGCCACGGGGTCGAAGAGGGTCGCGGCACGTCCGCCGACGGATTGCGTGGGGCTGTCTTGACCTTGCAGTTCCGGATGCTCGCGCTCGAGCTCTTCGAGCCGGCGCAGCACAGCGTCGTACTCTTCGTCACTCGCGAGCACGGCGTCTCGCTCGTAGTATGCGTCGCGCAGTTCGAGGATGCGCGTCGTGAGCGCGGTCACCTCCGTTTGCGCGGCGATGAGGGCCGGATCGGAGTGCTGGGGGGAGCTATCAACCACGAGGCAAGCCTACGACCGACCGGCGACGGGCGACGCGGGCAGTCGACTATACGAGCGCGGCCGCCGAAACCGTGCGGTCGATCGTGCATTGCCCGAGCACTCTTGTGCCGACGTAGAGCACGGCGGTCTGGCCCGTCGATACTCCATTGAGAGGGGAGTCGGGCGTGATGACGAGTTCGCCGTCCACGACTCGCGCGACCGCGGGCACGGGGTTGGAGTGCGCTCGCACTTGCACTTCGCACGCGAATGGTTGTGCCGCGTCATCCGGAGCCCGACCAGCCCACGTGAACTTCGAGCCAGCGATCTCCGCGAGCGCGAGTGCTTCGCGCGGTCCCACGACGACCTGGTTCGACTTGGGTCTGATTTCGAGCACGAAGCGCGGCATGCCGTCATCCGTCGGGTACCCGACGTTGAGGCCTTTGCGCTGGCCGACTGTGAACGCGAGCGCGCCTTCGTGAGTGCCGAGAACTGCGCCTGAGCGGTCGAGAATTTCGCCGCGTTCTGCGCCAACGCGGTCGGCGAGCCACCCCCGAGTGTTTCCATCGGGAATGAAGCAAATGTCGTGCGAGTCGGGCTTCGACGCGACGGAGAATCCTCGCTCCGCCGCTTCGGCCCGAACGAGGTCTTTCGATGGAGTGGACCCGAGCGGAAACATCGTGTGTGCGAGCTGATCGGTCGTGAGAACGCCAAGAACGTACGACTGATCCTTCGCCCACGCAGCTGCGCGGTGGAGTTCGGGGTTGCCATCGGCGTCTGTGGCGATCGTCGCATAGTGGCCGGTCGCTACCGCGTCGAATCCGAGCGCGAGCGCCTTTTCGAGGAGCGCCGCGAACTTGATGCGCTCGTTGCACCGCATGCACGGGTTGGGCGTTCGGCCGGCCGAATACTCCGCGATGAAGTCGTCGACGACATCGGCCTTGAACCGCTCGGAGAAGTCCCACACGTAGTACGGGATGCCGATGATGTTGGCTGCGCGCTGGGCATCCATCGAGTCCTCGATCGTGCAGCATCCGCGCGAACCCGTGCGCAAAGTGCCGGGTTGGCGACTGAGCGCGAGGTGCACGCCCACGACCTCGTGCCCCGCGTCGACGGCGCGCGCGGCAGCAACGGCGGAGTCAACGCCTCCACTCATTGCCGCGAGAACCTTCATAGCCTCAAGTGTAGATCGGGGCTATACGCCCGGCGTTACCGGCCGAGGATGCGCGAGCGCTCGCGAACCACGACTAGCGCGCCACCGAGAAGGAGCAATGCGAGCCCTGCACCCAAAGCGCCCAGGGGAACGTCGGAACCCGTAGCGGCGAGCACAGCGGGCGCGGAAACACTGAGAATGTAACGACCGTCGACCGTCGAGTTCAGCGAATTGTCTACGAGCGCTTGGGCGCCACCGTCGATCAGGTCCGACTTTGCGATGTTCTCGAAGAGTTCTTGCGACGACGCGGTATCGGTAGCCGAATCGTAATAGGCGATCCCGACTGCGAAACGGCAATCGTCGGGTCGGGTCTCATCACACTCTTGATCGGGATCATCGGCGTCATAGCCGTCGTTCGCCTCGTCATCGGTTACCGTGCCGAAATTGAACTGGACCGTGAAGCTGTTGCCGTATGTGGCATCGGGCGTCGATTCCTTCACCAAGACGATCTGGAACGTCTGGCTTGCCCGTCCGTCGTTCACGTCTTCATAGCTCATGACGCGGTACCACGTGATGGCAAACGCAGGCTTGCCATCGAAGGTAGTCGGCCCGGCGTAGACCTGCTGGATAGCTCCGAAACCGTCATCGGCGAGTCCGTCGCTGTCGGTGTCGTCAACCGCGTCGTCGTATGCGAGCGCAGCTGAACCGGAATCTGGGCTGCTAGCGAAATCGGGG
>JANNCX010000364.1:0-4162 GCA_031387145.1 Salinibacterium sp. | reverse complement strand
CGAACGCCGGTTGAGTAGGCGAAGCCGTATCGAAACCACCCGGGGATTTCGATACGCCCTGCGGGCTACTCAATCCGCCTGAAGTAGAACCCGGGGATTTCGATACGCCCTGCGGGCTACTCAATCCGCCTGAGCCGCCCTGCGGGCTACTCAATCTGCCTACGCTTCGATCCGAGGAAAGAGCGACTCCTCGAGCGGAGCAACTCGAGCACCGACAGTGGCGTCGTACGCCGAATCGATGCGTTGGTCTTCGGGCGAGCCCGTGCCGCCGAGCGCGTGCCACAACCGCAGTGTCGCCTTCGGCAAGACAGGCGCGAGCAACACCGCGAGAGTGCCGAGTCCGTGCACCGTCGTCGCGAGCACGGTTTCGAGGCGACCGCGCAACGCGGGATCCTTAGCGAGCGCCCACGGCTCGTTGTCGGTGATGTAACCGTTGAGCGCGTCGACGAGCTCCCAGATCGTGGCGAGCGCCTCGTTGATCGCGAATTCGTCGATCGATGCGTTCGCGGCATCCGTCACCCGCTTCTCGATCGAGGTGATCGTTTCGTCAAGCTCGGCGACAGGGATCTCTCCGTCGAAGTACTTCGTGACCATCGCGATGACGCGCGAAGCGAGGTTTCCGAAACCGTTCGCGAGCTCGGCGTGATACCGGGCCGTGAGGTCCTCCCAGGAGAAAGATCCGTCTTGACCGAACCTGATGGCGCTTAAGAAGTAATACCTGAACGCGTCTGACCCGAACGTGTCGGTGATTTGCGAGGGCGCGATTCCCGTGAGCTTCGACTTCGACATCTTCTCGCCGCCCACGAGCAACCAGCCGTGGCCGAAGACCGCGCGAGGCACTTCGAGCCCGGCTGCCATCAGCATCGCGGGCCAAATGACGGCGTGGAATCGGGCGATGTCTTTACCGACGAGCTGCACGGCGGGCCAGCGGCGCTCGAACTCTTCGTTGTCGACCCCGTAGCCGATCGCCGTGATGTAGTTGAGCAAGGCGTCGAACCACACGTAGACGACGTGGCTGTGGTCCCACGGAACCTTGATTCCCCAGTCGAAACTCGACCGCGAAATCGACAAGTCGGCGAGCCCTTGCTTTACGAATTGAACGATTTCATTTCGTACGCTCGCGGGCTGAATGAAGCCAGGGGTGTTTTCGTAGAGGTCGAGTAGCTGCTGCTCGAACGCGCTCATGCGAAAGAAGTAGTTCTTCTCTTTCAGCAATTCGACGGGGCGACCGTGGATGGCACACACGAGTTGCCCGACATACTCGCCGTCGGTCGGCTCGAGCAGGTCATCCACCGGCTTATATTCCTCGCACCCGACGCAGTAATAGCCCTCGTACTCGCCCGAGTAGATGTGCCCGTCGTCATAGAGCTTTTGCAAGAAGATCGCGACTGCGCTTTCGTGGCGCGGTTCCGTCGTGCGGATGAAGTCGTCGTTGCGAATGTCGATCGTCTCGAGCAGCGGCTTCCATGCCGTCTCAACGAGTTTGTCTGCCCACACTTGCGGCGTCGTGTCGTTCGCAACGGCGGTGCGCAGAATCTTTTGGCCGTGCTCGTCGGTGCCCGTGAGCAACCACGTGTCTTCGCCGCGCTGGCGGTGCCAGCGCGCGAGTACGTCCGCCGCAACCTCTGTGTACGCGTGACCGATGTGCGGCACGTCATTGACGTAGAAGATGGGCGTCGCAATGTAAAAGGAATTACCGGCGGCCATGCGTCAAGTGTACGGATGCTCCAGCGGTAGTTACGCCTCGGTCGCCGACTCCAGCGACGCTTCGTCGCCGCGACTGCAAAATGTCCAAGGAGCCCGGGCGCCCCCTGTCCCGTGTTGGCGTGCCAAATGAAGGATCAGACGGTAGTTCGTCACACATTTCAGCGGCGAACGAGGCCTCCGGCCCGTGTGTTCCTTCATTTGGCACGGGACGCGAGATACCCTGCAGCCTGAAGTCGAGCTAGTCGGCGCCTAGTTGCCCCGAGCGGCAAGCGCCGCCTCGTACAGATCGCGCTTGCTGAGACCTGTCGCATCGGCGACTTCGGCGGCGGCATCCTTGAGCTTCGAGCCAGCGGCCACGAGCGCGAGCACCTGTTGCGTCGCGGTCGGGAGGTCGGATGCCACGGCAGCGGCCCCCGCGACAACGATGCAGATTTCGCCGCGGGCGCCGTCCGTGAAGTGCTCGGCCACGTCAGCGGCGGTGCCGCGCACGACCTCTTCGTGGAGCTTCGTGAGCTCGCGGCACACGGCAATCCGACGCTCGCCCCCGAGCGCGGTCGCGAGATCCGCGAGCGCAGCGGGCAATCGGTTGGGACTCTCGAAAAACACCATCGTGCGTGGTTCGCGCGCGAGCTGACGGAAGTATGAGACGCGGCCCTTACGAGGCAGGAACCCTTCGAAGGTAAAGCGGTCCGTCGGGAGCCCGGATACGGCAAGGGCCGTGAGTACGGCGCTCGGCCCTGGCAGGGCAGTGACCGTCACGCCCGCTGCTGCCGCGGCAGCTACGAGGGGAAATCCGGGGTCGCTGATTGCGGGCATCCCGGCATCACTCAGCACGAGCACGTCGACCGATCGCGCGAGCTCGACGATTTCGGCGGCTTTCGCAGTCTCGTTGTGTTCGTGCATGGGGATGAGTCGCGGCCGGTTCTCGATGCCGAGTGCGCGCATGAGGTGGATGGTCGTGCGCGTGTCTTCGCTCGCAATCACTTGCGCGTTCGAAAGTGCCTCGACGAGCCGTTTTGACGCATCGCCGAGGTTGCCGATCGGGGTCGCGGCGAGAATGATCACGGCTTCAGTATGCGGGTTGCGGCGCGGGCTCGGTCAGCACGAGCGCCTAACATTGGCGTGTGAGCAACCGGGACGCGCGCGAGTTCGACGCGCTCCTCTCGGGCCCCGAGACATCCGCGCCGATCGGTTCTCGACTCGACGACTGGTGGGAGGCCCGCACCCCGCGCGCGCGTCGGCTCTTGCGATGGGTTGCGCCGGCCGTCGTCGTCGTCATCGCGGCCATAACGCGACTGTTCAACCTCGGCCACCCCTCGACTCTCGTCTTTGACGAAACCTTCTATGTGAAGGATGCCTGGACCCTCGTCAATCTCGGCTACGAGTCGTCGTGGCCCGCCGAAGCTGACGTGTTCTTCAACTCCGGGGTGACAGACGGATTCCTCACCGACCCGTCGTTCGTCGTGCATCCGCCACTGGGCAAATGGCTCATCGGCCTCGGCATGCTTGCGCTCGGCCCCGACAACCCGGTCGGCTGGCGCATCTCGACCGCGATCGTCGGCATTCTCGCGGTCGTGCTGCTCATGGTCATCGCGAAACGTCTGTTCGGCTCGGCGCTACTCGCTACGATCGCGGGCTTTCTCTCTGCGATAGAGGGCAACGCCATCGTCATGAGTCGAGTCGCGCTTCTCGACAACTTCGTGATGTTCTTCGCACTCCTCGGCTTCGGCGCGATTCTGCTCGATCGAGCGTGGAGCAAGCGGCGGCTCGACGCGTGGATTGCACGGCGCACCAATACAGATTGGGGCCCTGCGTTGTGGTGGCGGCCGTGGCTCATGGCTGCGGGCGCCGCGTTCGGGGCTGCCACCGCCGTCAAGTGGAGTGGGCTGTACTTTCTCGCCGCGTTCGCGGTCTATACCCTCGTCGTAGACGCGCTCGCTCGGCGGCGGGCGGGCATCCAATTCTGGGTAAGTGGCACGGTCTTCAAGCAAGCGCCCGTGAGTTTTTTGCTCACCGTGCCGATCGCGGCCGCCGTGTATCTCGCAAGCTGGACGGGCTGGTTCGTCACCGACGGCGGCTACTACCGGCAATGGGCTAGCGAAGCCGATCACGCGTGGACGGGTGCGCTCTCGTGGGTGCCGACGGCGCTGCAGAGCTTCGGGCACTTTCACACCGCGGTGTACGACTACCACGTCGGCGAGACGCGCGACCACGGGTATCAAGCCAATCCACTCACGTGGTTGTTCATGATTCGCCCCACGAGCATGTGGTATCAGGGTTCGGTCGCTGGGGAGAACGGATGCGACTTCACGAACTGCGGGGCATCCGTCACGGGAATAGCCAACCCACTCATCTGGTGGGCCGCGACCGCCGCGGTGCTCTACCTCGTTTATCGGCTCGCACGTTTTCGCGAGTGGCTCGTCGGACTCGTGCTCATGGGCATGGTCGCTGGCTA
>JANNCX010000339.1:0-3728 GCA_031387145.1 Salinibacterium sp. | reverse complement strand
CCCCGCAAGGCTCTCGAGAGTCGTGGTCGGTCGGATGGTCTCGTCGGCCGTGAGATCCCCCATGGCAAGAATTTCGGTGTCGAAATTAGCGGATGCCGCGAGCCGGTGTGATCGAGCCGCGAACTCGTCTAACGACTCGCGCTCGATGCCCCATCGCGCGGCGATGAGCTCCGCCGAGATGCCTTGGCCGACGAGTCCACCGTCGTATCGTTCGCCGATCAAGGATCCCCAGTTGTCCATCCCGAGGGTCGCAAAGCCGATCGGGTTCTTGCTCATGAGCTCGACGCCGCACGCAATCACGACGTCGTACGCGCCAGCGATGACGCCTTGAGCGGCAAACGCGACGGCTTGCTGGCTCGATCCGCACTGACGATCGACGGTCGTGCCGGGCACGGATTCGGGAAAGCCAGCGGCAAGAGCGGCATTGCGAGCGATGTTGACGGACTGCTCGCCCACTTGCGAGAGGCAGCCGGCGATGACGTCGTCGACGAGCGCGGGGTCGAGGTCGTGCCGACCGACGAGTTCTCGCAGCACTGTCGCGAGCAAATCAACCGGGTGCCACGCAGAGAGAGCGCCTCCGGGCTTTCCGCGGCCGGACGGGGTGCGAAGAGCGTCGACGATCACTGCGGTAGCCATGAGGTCAGGCTACGCCCCGGGTAGCGCAACCGACCAGTCGCAGTCCGATGTGAAGCCACCGACGACGATGAGCTTGCACCGTAGAATCAGACTCGACCGAGTAGGGCTTGAGAAACAAGGGGGACTCCTGTGCCGATGGCCGTGCGCTACAACTCGTTCGGCTCGCCTGACGTGCTTGAACTCGTTGAGGTGCCGGAAGTGCATCCCGAAGCCGGGCGGGTGCGCGTCGCCGTGCGAGCAGTTGGGCTCAATCCGTTCGACTTCAAGATGCGATGGGGGCGGGTACCGCTCAAGACCGTCGTGTTTCCGCGCGGCGTGTGCCTCGACTTTGCGGGAGTCGTAGACGAAGTGGGCGAGGGTGCCTCCTACGCCGACGGTAGCGCCGTTGAGGTTGGCGACGAGGTGTTCGGCTGGGCCGACGGCGGAACTGCTCGCGAGCAATTGCTCGCGAAGGCAGCCAACCTCACGCGCAAACCCGCGGGTGTTTCGTGGGAGGTAGCGGGATCTTTCGCGACCATCGTGCAAACCGCCCACTTCTCGCTCGAGGCACTTGAGATTGGCGCGGCAGATACCGTGCTCGTTAGCGCGGCAGCGGGCTCGGTGGGATTCGTATACTCGCAACTCGCGATCGCGCGCGGCGCTCGCGTGATCGGCACGTCGAGCGAAGCCAATTTCGCTCGGTTAGAAAAGATCGGCGTGATACCGACGACGTATGGCCCCGGCCTCGTCGACCGCGTGCGCGCGCTCGCGCCCGACGGCGTAACGGCTGTGCAAGACAACTTCGGTCGAGAGACAATCGACGCAGGATTCGAACTCGGGTTGGCGGCCGATCGCATTTGCTCGATCGTTGACCACGACGCCGTCGCCGAGTTGGGGCTCGCGAGCCCAGGGCAGTCTGTCAAGACTCCTGCGCTCAACGAGCAGTACATTGCGATGGTCGCGGATGGCACGCTCAGCATTCCCGTACAAGAGGTGTTTGCGCTCGCGCACATCCGCGAAGCATTCGAACTCTTGGAGCAGCGGCACGTCTCAGGCAAGATTGTCGTGGTGCCGTGAGCTGCACTCAACCGTAGGAGTCACAGTGGACAAGACCGTCGAATCCGCGGCAGCAGCCGTCTCAGACATTCCGAACGGCGCGACCGTCGCGGTGGGGGGCTTCGGGCTTTCGGGAGTGCCGATTGTGCTCATTCGCGCCCTGACTGCGGGGGGCTCGACAGACCTCGAGGTCGTGTCCAACAATTGCGGCATCGACGGCTGGGGTCTCGGGGTGCTGCTCGAAGAGCGCCGCATCCGCCGAATCATCGCGTCGTATATCGGTGAGAACAAAGAGTTCGCGCGCCAATATCTTGGCGGCGAGATCGAGGTCGAGCTCACCCCTCAAGGCACGCTCGCCGAGCGCCTCCGCGCTGGTGGCGTCGGCATTCCCGCGTTCTTTACGCCCACCGGGGTCGGCACGGTTGTTTCTGAGGGAGGGATGCCCTGGCGCAACTCGGTTAACGGGTCGACCGCGATTCTGTCGCCCCCGAAAGAGACGAAAGTGCTCGAGTCGCTCGGCGGGCCTCGCGAGTATGTGCTCGAGCAAGCCATTCGCGCCGACTTCGCACTCGTGCGCGCGACGAAGGCCGACCGCCACGGAAACCTCGTGTTCGAGCGCGCCGCGCGCAACTTCAATCCCGTCACTGCGATGTCTGGTCGCATCACGATTGCCGAGGTCGAGCACATCGTCGAGCCGGGCGAAATCGATCCGGATGACGTGCACTTGCCCGGCATCTACGTCGATCGCCTCGTGCAATTGACGCCCGAGCAAGCGGCAGAATTACCGATCGAAAGAACGACCGTTCGTCGCCGCACGAAAGAACAATCATGACGTTGACGAGAGACGAGCTCGCGGCGCGAGCGGCGCAAGAACTACAAGACGGCACGTACGTCAACTTGGGGATCGGGCTGCCGACGCTCATCCCGAACTACATTCCCGAGGGCATCACCGTGATTCTGCATTCCGAGAACGGAATCCTCGGCGTAGGTCCCTACCCGTGGGAGGGCGAAGAAGACGCCAAGCTCATCAACGCCGGCAAAGAGACCGTGACGGTCTTGCCGGGAGCGTCGTACTTCGATTCAGCCGCGAGTTTCGGCATGATCCGCGGGGGTCGAATCGCGACCGCGATTCTCGGCGCGATGCAAGTCTCGGCGAACGGCGACATCGCGAACTGGGCCGTGCCCGGCAAACTCATCAAGGGCATGGGCGGTGCGATGGATCTCGTGTCTGGCTCCGATCGCGTCATCGTCGTCATGGAGCACGTCGCGAAAGACGGCTCGGCAAAGGTCGTCACAGAGTGCACGCTGCCCCTAACGGGCCGCTCGTGCGTCGACCGCATCATCACCGACCTCGCGGTCATTGACGTCACGCCCGATGGCCTCGTGTTGCGCGAACTCGCGCCGGGTGTTTCTGTCGATGACGTGATCGCCGCGACGGATGCTCCGCTGCGAGTCGAACTAGAGACCGCCCTCTAGGCCGGCTCTACGCCGAACGCGCGCGCAAGTTTGTCGATCTTTTGCGCTCGACCGAGTCGCGGAAGGTCGCTACCGTCACGGATGACCCGGTCACGAGCCTCGAAGTCATCGAGAAAGTCGCGGGCCCATGCAACGTCGGAGCGAGTGGGGCTGATGACTTCGTTGATCGTGGGAAGCTGCTCGATGTCGAGACACAGCTTTCCCGTCATGCCGAGTGCGACGGCCATCGAGCCTTGCTCGCGGAGGACGGGGTGGTTCGACCCAACGGTTGGCCCATCGATCGGGCCGGGGAGGTTTCCGACGCGGCTCGCGATCACGAGGCGTGATCGCGGATAAGCCATCGCGAGGTCGTCAGCGCTCGTTCCCGTGTCTCGGCGGTAGTCGCCGCTGCCGAAAGCGAGTCGATAGGCGCCGCGCGCGCGCGCGATGCTCGCGGCCTCCTCGATTCCGAGTGCGGACTCGACGAGGGCGATGACGGGCGTGGATCCCTTGAGGCGATCGAAAGTCTCTGTGACGTGGGCGGCGGCTTCAGTCTTGGCAAGCATTACCCCGCGCAGGCCGGGGAGCCCGGCGAGCGCATC
>JANNCX010000325.1:0-7536 GCA_031387145.1 Salinibacterium sp. | reverse complement strand
GCTTCAGTCTCCTGCGAGTGACTTCTTCGACGTGTAGCCACACGCCAAAACCCCCATCGAACACCGTGCGAGAATCGACGCATGGCCTACGAATTCGAGCGGACCCAACGCATCGCGATCCTCGGTGGGGGTCCTGGCGGTTATGAGGCGGCACTTGCTGGGGCCCAGCTCGGCGCAGAAGTAACGCTCGTTGAGCGCGAGGGTGTCGGCGGCTCGGCAGTGCTCACCGACGTCGTGCCCTCCAAAACGCTCATCGCGACCGCTGAAGCGACCAACGCCGTGCGCGAAGCCGGCGAATTGGGCGTTCAGTTTTTTGCGCGCTCGGACTCGGGTCGCGCGGTTCGCCCCGAAGTCACGGTCAACCTCGCGGCCGTCAACGCTCGACTCTTGAGACTCGCGCGGCAACAGTCCGAAGACATGAAGTCGCAACTCATCAAGGCAGGCGTGCGCATCATCCACGGCGAGGGTCGTCTCGATGGACCCCAGCGCCTCGTCGTCTCGACGGGCAAAGGCAAGGCTGGCACTGATTTCGACGAAGTGGATGCAGACACCCTCGTCGTCTCTGTGGGCGCTCGGCCGCGCATGCTCCCGACGGCGATGCCCGACGGTGAGCGCATCCTCACCTGGACTCAGCTCTACTCGCTCGACGAGACCCCCGACCACCTCATCGTCGTGGGCTCGGGAGTCACGGGTGCCGAGTTCGCGTCGGCCTACCGCGCGCTCGGCTCGCAAGTGACGCTCATCTCGAGCCGCGACCAAGTGCTCCCTGGCGAAGATGCCGACGCGGCCCGCGTGATCGAAGACGTCTTCAAGCGCAACGGCATGACCGTGCTCTCAAAGTCGCGCGCAGAATCCGTGAAGGCGACGAAGTCGGGCGTCATCGCAACGCTCGAGGATGGCCGAAAGGTCGAAGGCAGCCACTGCCTCATGGCCGTGGGTTCCATCCCGAACACCGAGAACATCGGTCTCACCGAGGCAGGCGTGCAGCTCACGGAGTCGGGCCACATTCGTGTCAACCGGGTTGCTCGCACCTCGATGCCCTCGATCTACGCTGCGGGTGACTGCTCGGACTTCTTGCCGCTCGCATCCGTCGCCGCGATGCAAGGGCGCACGGCGGTCTTCCATGCCATGGGCGACGCGGTTGACCCCACGGAGTTACGCAACGTAACGTCAAACATCTTTACTCAGCCCGAGATCGCCACTGTTGGCTGGTCACAAAAACAGATCGAGGACGGCCTCACGACCGGAATCATCTACAAGCTACCGCTCGCATCGAACCCCAGGGCGAAGATGATGGGAATCAAAGATGGATTTGTGAAGCTATTCACGAGCACCCGTTCCGGAACAGTCATCGGTGGAGTGATCGTCGCCCCGCACGCCTCGGAGCTGATCCTGCCGGTGTCTCTCGCTATCGAACACCGCCTCTCGTTCGATCAGCTCGCGCGCGCGTTCTCGGTATACCCGTCACTCGCGGGCAGCATCACGGATTCCGCCCGCGCAATGCACATCGTCAACTAGGGGTCGCGGCTTAGTCGCTAATGCTCATGAGCACGTGACCGGATGACACGGTCGCGCCGACGCTCGCGTTGACTCCCGTGACCGTTCCGTCGCGGTGGGCCATGAGCGGTTGCTCCATTTTCATGGCCTCGAGCACGAGCAAGAGGTCACCCTTGACGACGACATCGCCTTCGGCAATCGCGAGCTTGACGATCGTGGCTTGCATGGGCGCCTTGACCGAGTCTCCCGTGACGGTACTTACCGAAGAGGATGCGCGGCGTCGCGGTGGAGCAGCGAGTGCGGTTCCGCCTCCAGACGACGGCACGAGCTTGGTGGGCAGAGACACCTCGACGCGCTTGCCGTCGACCTCGACGACCACGTTATGGCGAGCGGGCGGAGCCGAGCCGTCGGGCAGCGAACCGCTCCACGGCTCGATGTCGTTGACGAACTCGGTTTCGATCCAGAGCGTGTAAATGCTGAACGGCGAAGACGTGAATGCGGGGTCTCGCACGATCTTGCGGTGGAAGGGCAAGACCGTCGGCAGGCCGGCGACTTCGAATTCGTCGAGTGCCCGGCGTGAGCGCTCGAGTGCATCCTCGCGGCTCGTACCCGTAACGATGAGCTTTGCAAGCAGCGAGTCGAACGCGCCGCTGATGACGTCACCCGTCGTGACACCGCTGTCGACGCGCACTCCGGGGCCGCCGGGAAAGCGCAGCGCGTTGACGGGCCCAGGGGAGGGCATGAAGTTGAGTCCTGGATCCTCACCGTTGATGCGGAACTCAAACGAGTGACCTTGAGCAATCGGGTCGGCGTAGTCGATCGTTCCGCCCGCTGCGATGCGGAACTGCTCGCGAACGAGATCGATGCCGGTGACTTCTTCGGAGACGGGATGCTCGACTTGAAGTCTCGTGTTGACCTCAAGGAACGAGATGGTGCCGTCTTTCGCGACGAGAAACTCGCACGTGCCGGCCCCGACGTAGCCGACCTCGCGCAAAATGGCCTTGGATGACTCGTACAGCTGCGCGTTTTGCTCGTCCGTGAGGAACGGCGCGGGCGCTTCTTCTACGAGCTTCTGGTGGCGACGCTGCAGTGAGCAGTCACGAGTCGAGATCACGACGACATTGCCCTGAGCATCCGCGAGGCATTGCGTCTCGACGTGCCGCGGCTCGTCGAGGTACTTCTCGACGAAGCACTCGCCGCGACCAAAAGCGGCTACCGCTTCGCGCGTCGCTGAATCGAACAGCTCCGGGATCTCTTCGCGCGTGCGAGCGACCTTGAGCCCACGTCCGCCGCCGCCGAACGCGGCCTTGATCGCGACGGGCAAACCGTGCAAATCCACAAACTCAAGCACCTCGTCGGCACCCGAGACAGGGTTGAGGGTTCCGGGAGCGAGTGGCGCCCCGACCTTCTCGGCGATGTGCCGAGCCGAGACCTTGTCGCCGAGCTTCTCGATTGCTTCGGGGGACGGTCCGATCCAGGTCAGGCCGGCCTCGATGACCGCACGTGCGAAGTCGGCGTTCTCGGCGAGGAATCCGTAGCCCGGGTGCACCGCGTCGGCGCCCGAACGGCGAGCCACCGAGAGGATCTTGTCGATGACGAGATACGTCTCGCCACTCGTCGTGCCGTTAAGTGCATACGCCTCGTCGGCGAGTTTGACGTGCCGGGCATCCCGATCCTGATCGGCATAGACGGCAACAGACGCAATGCCGCTGTCTTTCGCTGCGCGAATCACGCGAACGGCGATCTCGCCCCGGTTGGCAATCAGAACCTTCGTGATGGGAGCCATAGTCACCTAGCCTATTGGGATTGATCGGCTCACTTTTGGCCGATGAAGACAAAAACCGCTTGCGAAGACTGTGGCGCCCTACAAGTCGGCGCGATTCCACAGCGTTGGCCACGCGATTTCGAACTCGCGAAGCAATTCACGCACGAGTGAGACCGAGAGCCCAACGACCGCGTGAGGGTCGCCATCGACTCGAGAAATGAAGGCGGCGCCGAGGCTATCGATCGTGAATGCACCGGCAACCGAGAGTGGTTCGCCCGTAGCGACGTATGCGTCGATCTCGTCGTCCGAAATATCCGCTGCGAATGTGACGCCGGCGGTGGATACGGCTCCCGTCGCTCCAGCCGTGCGCCCACCTCGATGGTCGATGAGCCAGTGCCCCGAATGCAGCAACCCCGATCGGCCTCGCATCGCAAGCCACCTCGCTCGCGCGATCTGCGGTTGGTGTGGCTTGCCATACAGAACCCCGTCGAACTCGAAGATGGAGTCGCCGCCCAAGATGACACCGTCGATGGGCTCGCCGTCGACAAGTGACCCGACGACGGCTTCAGCTTTCGCGCGAGCAAGAAGCTGCACGAGGTCGGCTGCACCGAGCGGTCCAGCGGCTGCGGACACGGCTTCTTCGTCGACTCCCGACGACAACAGAATCGGCTCGATCCCGGCCGCTCGCAACGTGGCGAGTCGCGCGGGCGAGGTTGACGCGAGGTACAGCCTCACGGGACTCCTATCATCGAGGAATGGGTGAATGGGTCGGGAAGACGATCGAAGTTGACGTTACCAACATCGCGCACGGCGGGGTCTCGGTGGCGCGCCACGATGGTCGTGTCGTATTCGTTGCGGATTCGATTCCTGGCGAGCGAGTTCTTGCGCGCGTGAGCCAAGATTCCAAGAAGTCCTTTTGGCGTGCCGAGACTATCGCGGTCATCGAAGCCAGTCCACATCGGCAAGACCATGTGTGGGATGCTGCGGCTCTCGATCGCGACCCCTCCGATCGTGCGGGCGGCGCCGAATTCGGGCACATCGATCTCGCCCACCAGAGAGAGCTCAAGCGGCAAGTGATCGCAGATTCGCTGGGGCGAATGGCGAAGGTCGAGAGCGACGTCGTCGTCGAAGCCGTAGCGGGCGATGACGAGCGAGGGGGAACTGGGTGGCGCAGCCGGGTTCGATTGCACGTCGACGAGTCAGGTCGCCTTGGCCCGTATGCCGCGCGCTCCCACCGGGTCATCGAGGTCAGCGGTTTGCCGCTCGCCATGCGCGAGGTCGAGGCGATTGCGCCTCTCGATCAGAATTTCGCTGGCCACGAGAGCGTTGACGTCATCGCCCCATCGACGGGCGGCGCGCGGTTGATCGTGGGTAAGCAAAAACCCACCGTCATCACCGAAATTGTCGGCGAGCGCGAGTTCCGACTCGCCGACGGCGGATTCTGGCAGGTTCACCACGGTGCGGCTTCGGCACTTACGACAGCCGTTCAAGACGCGATTGACGCGAGCGCGTTTGATCCGCAAGCGAGCAATCTCGACTTGTACGGTGGGGTCGGGCTATTCGCGGCAGCGGTCGCAGACAAGTTCGGTGAATCCACCCACATCACGACGGTCGAGAGCGATTCGGTCGCAACCGACTTCGCGGCCTCGAATCTCGCCGAGTGGTTGGGTGCTAGGGCAGAGACGGCTCGCGTCGAACGCTGGGTGACGTCGCTTGCGTCGACCGCTTCGGCGAGCGAGCGTGCAAAGCTCGCTCGCGCGACCGTCGTACTCGACCCTCCCCGGTCGGGTGCCGGCCGAGAGGTCGTCGAAGCGATAACCGACCTTGCGCCAGCTCAAGTTATCTACGTCGCGTGTGACCCGGTCGCCTTTGCACGGGATGTCGCAACTTTCGCCGAGCGCGGCTACACGCTCTCGCGACTGCGCGCGCTCGACCTCTTTCCTAATACCCACCACGTCGAGTCGATTGGCACATTCGTGCGCGCGTAGTGTCGGGAATGTCTTCCTGCTGGCAAGGGCATCGCCCGATACGATGGTCGGGTAGCTCAGGAAGAACGGACGACGATGGTTCAGGCGACGCACGCAATCTCGGGCCACGCCACGAGTACGTCGCACGTTCGAGTTGCGGTGGTCGATGACCACGAGTCCGTTCGGCTCGGACTCAAGACCGCCTTCATCGAGGACGGCTATGACTTCGTGCTCGCAGCGGCAACGGTTCAAGAACTTATCGACGGCCTAGCGGGTCGCGAAGTCGATGTCGTCGTGCTTGACCTCTCCCTCGGTGACGGGTCGACCGTCACCGAGAACGTAAAGCGAGTGCAAGCGGCAGGGGCCGCTGTGCTCGTTCACAGCATTGCCGATCGCGTCGCTAGTGTTCGTGAAGCGCTCGCCGCGGGGGCCGCTGGAGTCATTCCCAAGTCGTCGGCGACAAAGACCGTGCTGGTAGCGGCTGCGACTGTCGCGCGCGGTGAGGTGCTCAACAACCTCGAGTGGGCAACCGCAATCGATGCGGACCGCGACTTCTCGAAAGCTCAGCTCGGACGTCGCGAACGGGAGATCCTGCACCTTTATGCCGCTGGACTTCCGCTCAAGCTCGCGGCTGAGCAGCTGGGAATCGGCTATTCGACGGCCCGTGAGTACCTCGACCGAATCCGGCTCAAGTACATCGAAGTAGGTCGACCCGCTCCCACGAAAGTCGACTTGTTGCGGCGAGCAGTTGAAGACGGCATTCTTCCCGGTCTCGATCCGGACGGTGGAGATGACCAACCGTAGCGAGACCGCGACGATGCAACTGTCGTCGAAGCCACCCTCTAACCCGATCAGTGGCAAGCAGGTCGAGAAGGTAATCTCGCGGTCGGTCGCCGTCTTTGGGGTCGTCTTCGGCGCCCAGACGATTCCGTGGCTCTTGGGGCAACTTGACGAGGCATACCCTGTGTGGCTCTGGATCGTCGTTCCCGCGCTCTTCGGCACGCTCATCTTCGTGGTCGTGATGTCGTTCCTCACAGTGTGGGTGCGGCAAGCGCACGGGCTCTTCGCGGTGGTGTATCTCATCACTCTCGTGAGTTGGCCGTTCATGGTCATGCCAGAGGCCGACATCTTTTCGGGCATCCACTGGCTCAATTACCTCATCACGGTCGCGACGTCGATGGCGGCGATTGCGTTCAGCACAACCGTTGGCACGATCTACCTGTTCACGGCACCGACGATCTACTTGGTCGTTCGCATGACTCCCCTTGGCGGCGGTGCGCCGTGGCAATTGGCCTTGCTCGAGGGAATCTACGCGCTCCTCCTGGGTGCAGCCGTCGTCGTCATCATCACGATGTTGCGGCAGGCGGCGGCATCCGTCGATGGAGCTCAAGCGATGGCACTTGATCGTTACGGCCACGCGGTGCGTCAGCACGCTACGGAAGTCGAGCGCGTACAAGTCGACTCGATCGTGCACGACAGTGTTCTCACGACGCTCATTTCGGCCGCGCGCGCATTCACGCCGCAAGCGAAGCAACTCGCGGCAACCATGGCTGGCAACGCGATCGGCTACTTGTGAGACGCCGCATCCACGACTCCCGACGACGGCACAACCGTGCGGTTGAGTCTTCTTGCCGAGCGGATTTCGGATGCTGCGGCAGCACTATCGAGTCCGTTCACGGTGAGTGTGGGTGGCGTTGGCAATCGCTCGATCCCCGCGAGCGCGTCGGAGACGATCTACTCGGCGGCAGTGCAAGCAATGGTCAATAGCCTCCAACATGCGGGCGAGCAGGGCATCAAGCGCTGGGTAGATGTACGCGGCATAGCGCGAGCAGGCATCGAGGTCATCGTGGGCGACACGGGCGTCGGCTTCTCTTTGGCGGATGTTCCGCCCGAGCGACTCGGCGTGCGGGTGTCGATCATCGAGCGCGCAGCGAACGAGGGCGGCATCGCGACGATCACGTCGGCACCGGGCAAGGGAACGGTCGTCTCGATTCGCTGGCCGCACTCGAGTGGCACACAGTCTGCCCGACCCGACGAGTCAGGAGACTCCCAATGAACATTGGGGTTCCCCGCTATCTCATTGTCGGCATGGCGGCGGTTTTTTCTGCCTACCACCTCGTGTTGGCTACTTATACGCTCGATCAACCGAGACACGACGAGATGGTCTTCATCGCGATGGCCATCTACGCCGTCGCGACAATCGTGAGTTTGTTGCCGTGGGGCCCCGTGCGCATGCCCATCTGGATGGCAAGCCTCAACCTCGCAACAGTAGTAGCGGTCACGATTCTCGTCGCGAACGAACTCGAC
>JANNCX010000291.1:0-2170 GCA_031387145.1 Salinibacterium sp. | reverse complement strand
TCGGCCCGCACGCGCAGGCTCGGGAGAGCCAAGGGGCGGAGCGTATTGCACGGACGTTGGCGCCGGATTCAGGTTGACGGGCGGCGCAATGGGGGCCGCGGTCGGCGCCGCGGGTTCTTGCGATTCGTCCACCAAAGCCTCAATCCTGTCTGCACGGTTCTCGGTAACGATACTGGCTCGCGACGCAAGCGGCTGCACCCGAACGACGCAAGCAAGTGGCATCCGTTGAGCATCTAGGGTTACCGTTCGATGATCGAGCGGCTTAGCCCCTGAGTGCGCCGGTATCTTTGAGGGGATGCCTGATTCCTTAGCCTCGCTGTTCCCCGAGAAGTACGTGCTTCTCACGACGTTCCGCAAGACGGGGGTCGGCGTGTCGACTGCCGTTTGGGCTGCACAGGACGGTGACGAGATCGTCGTGACGACTGTGGGATCCGCGGGCAAGGTCAAGCGCATCCGCAACAACCCGGCGGTCACCCTCCAGCCGTGCACGATGTCGGGCAAAGTCAAGAAGGATGCCGCGCCGATCGCTGCGCGCGCCGAGATCGTCGACGACCCTGCCGAATTCCAGGCAGGCACGGCGATCATCGCGAAGAAGTACGGGTGGATGTTTCGCATGGCGTTTCGCGCCGAGGAGCGTCGTACGCATGGGCGTGCAGGGGCATCGGGCCGCGTCATCCTGCGCATCACCGCCGCCTGACGTTCGTGTATTCGTAGCGGCGTGATCGAGGAATTTTCGCTGACCCCGTGTGGTTGCCTCCGGTGCACTCACGACGAAAGGCACCCCTAATGGCACGACGCGTCAGCTACTCCCAGTTCGGCGGACCCGAGGTTCTCGAGGTTCTTGAGGCGAGCATCCCGGAGCCCGGCCCCGGCCAGGTGCGCGTGCGGGTTCAGGTCGCGGGTCTCAACCCCGTCGACTGGAAGATCTTCACGGGTCTTGCCGCGGGCGCCTACGGTGTGGAGTTGCCAGCCGGGGTTGGCAACGACTTCGCGGGAACGGTCGACGCGATCGGTGACGGCGTAACCACGCTCGAGCTCGGGGCGCCGGTCTACGGCGGACGTCGAAATGAGGCTGAGGCAGACTTCCTGATTACCGATTTGGATGCCGTGATCCCGGTTCCCGCTGGACTCACGATCGAGCAGGCGGGTGGCCTTGACGTCGTCGGGCGCACGGCCATCGCGAGCGTCGCCGCCGTCGGCGTAACGGCCGGTGACGTCGTCTTCATTAGTGCGGCCGCAGGAGGCGTCGGCGTGCTCGCATCCCAGCTCGCCGTGCGTGCGGGCGCGACAGTCGTCGGCACCGCGGGGGAGGGCAACCACGACTACCTGCGCTCGCTCGGCGTGATCCCCGTCGCCTACGGTGATGGATTTGTCGATCGGCTCCGGGCTGCTGCGCCCGTCCCGTTCACCGCCGCGCTCGACAACCATGGGCGCGAGTCCCTCGACGCCGCCCTCGCGCTCGGCATCGCCCCGGAGCGAATCAACACGATTGCGGACCGTGCGACCGCGGCGGAGTTCGGTCTTTCCGCCGTTGGCGGGGCCGCGGCGGGCATCCCGGAGCTCACCGTGCTCGGGCTCGCGATCGCGGCGGGTGAGATCGACTTCCCGATCGACTCGGTGTACCCGTTCGAGCGCGTGAGCGACGCCTATGAGCACCTGCGCGCGGGTCACCTGCGCGGCAAGGTCGTGCTCGTTACTTCGTAGCGCCGCCACGACGCCACCGGACCCGTGACGAAGGATTGTTCGGCTTGGCGCGCGGTACCATCCATCCCATGGCGATCGAATACCCCGACACCGACCGGAACGACCGTGGCAAGGGCTCATTTAGCGACTACCGCTACGGGCTCGTGCCCAACAACGCGCGTGTGAGGATGCGACTGGCGGGCAGCAATCCCCATCAGAGCCTTCTCGGTGAAATCGTCGCTAGCGGCGCCACACCACTTGAAACCGCGATCAGTCGGCGCAGCCAGGCGCAGATGCCGAGGACGCGCCGATCGAAATCCGCGTTTTCACCGGCACGCGCGTCTCCGGCCCGCTGGGCTGGGTACCTCGCGGGCTCGAATCGGTCGTCGACGAGGCCCTTTCGCGGCTCGACCTCAACGGGGATGCGCTGCTTGCGCCCCGTGAGGTCGAGCCGCGAAAGGGCCTCGTCGACGACCGATTCGAGCCC
>JANNCX010000269.1:0-1614 GCA_031387145.1 Salinibacterium sp. | reverse complement strand
GTCGTGAGCACGGGGTCGAGGGCGGCGCCTGCGCGGCTTCCGCCCGACACTCCCCCGTAGCTCACGAGGCCGACGGGCTTGTGCTTCCACTCGAGCGAGAGAAAGTCGATCGCGTTCTTGAGCGCGGGCGAGTAGCTGTGGTTGTACTCGGGACTCACGAGAATGATGGCGTCAGCGGCATCCACTCGGGCGCTCCACGCCAGCGTGTGCGACTTGGTGTATTGCTTCTTGGCCGGATGCTGCGGCTCGTCCATAAAGGGAAGCCCGAGCTCGGCGAGATCTACGAAGTCGACGTCGAAACGCTCGTCCGCGTCTGCGGCTGCGCGCACCCACTGCGCGATAGGGAGGCCAACTCGGCCGGGGCGGACACTTCCAACGATGATCATCAGGGTAGGCACTTCACGGCCAACAGGCGCACGCCCGACGGTATTCCCGGCGCGCGCCGATGCCTACCAGCGGTTGTGCACCGCCGCGCGGAAGTAGCGGTCATAGAGTCCCTCGACTTGCGCCGTGAATTCGCTCGTGAGCTTCTGAACCGAGCCCGCGGCCGCGTTGGCCTTTGCCTGACGGATGCTGCGCGCCCCCGGAATCACGGTCGTGACTCCGTCGAGCTGCGCCACCCAAGCGAGCGCAGCGACCGGTGCCGTGAGCCCTTGGGAGTCCGCGAACTCGGCGAACTCGGCGGCTGCACGCACTCCTTGCTCGAAGTCCACGCCAGAGAATGTCTCCCCTGCGTCGAATGCTTCGCCGTGCCGGTTGTACGTTCGGTGGTCGTTCTTCGCGAAGACCGTCTCGGCCGTGTACTTGCCACTCAAGAGCCCCGAGGCGAGCGGAACTCGCGCGATGATCGCTACTCCAGCAGCGAGTGCAGCGGGAAGCACGGCTTCGAGCGGCTTGAGGCGGAAGGCGTTGAGCACGATCTGTACGCTCGCCACTGAAGGGCGCGCGATCGCCGTGAGGGCTTGATCGGCCTCTTCGACGCTCACGCCGTAGCGCGCGATGGAGCCATCCGCCACTAGAGCGTCGAGCGCATCGAAGACGCGGTCGTCAGAGAACACGGGGGTCGGCGGGCAGTGCAACTGCACAAGATCGAGCGTGTCGGTGCGAAGGTTGGCGCGCGAGCGGTCGACCCAGGCGCGCAAGTTCGCGGCCGTGTAGTTCTCGGGAACCTGATCGACACGTCGACCGATCTTGGTCGCGACGAAGACGTCGAGCTCGGGGCGCGCGGCAAGGAAGTCTCCGATGATGGATTCGCTGCGACCATCGCCGTACGCGTCTGCGGTGTCGAAGATCGTGACGCCCGACTCGACGGATGCTTCGAGCACCGCCGCGGCATCCGCTTCGCTCACGTCGCCCCAGTCGGCGCCTAACTGCCAGGTTCCGAGACCGATGACGGATACGGGGCGGCCGATGCGTGGCGCGGTGCGAGTGATCATGAGCCCACGCTAACCGATGACGCTGATGAGTTCTTTCGCGAGGCGCTTGCGGATGAGGTGATCGTTGACCTCGACTCGGTGCATCGTCACGTGTTGCATTTGCTCGACGATGCGCAACGTGCCGGGCGCGATGAATTGGTCGAGCGCGCCGTAAACGACGTCGATCGGCGCCGTGACG
>JANNCX010000261.1:0-3114 GCA_031387145.1 Salinibacterium sp. | reverse complement strand
CCGGTCGGTCCCGCGCAACTTGAGCGTCAGCCGATCAACGTCACAGCCGTGCGCGAGGTGTTTGATCGACTGCAGTTCAAGACGCTCCTCGATCGTGTGCTCAAGATCGCCGCCGCCGAAAGCGGCGACGATGCGCCGATCGCCGTGGCTCCCGTGAACGAGATTCCGGTCATCCGCACGATGATCGACGAGGAGCTCGGTAAGTGGCTCGAAACGAGTAGTCGGTCCGGCACTGTGCCGCTCGGGCTTCGCATCGCGACCGAGCATGGCGCCGTGACGGGCTTTGGTCTCGCGACGCCCACCGAGACGGCGTTCGTACCGTGGGCACCCGGCCGCCCCGACTACGTCGCCCTCGAAAACTGGCTCGCGAGCGACGCTCCCAAGTACATGCACGGGTCGAAAACGCAGCTCAAGATTCTTCGCTCGTCGGGGCTCGAGCTCAGCGGAATCGCGTTCGACACCATGCTCGCTGCGTGGCTCTTCAAGCCCGGAGTCAAGGCGGAGACGCTCGACTCACAGGTCTATGACTACCTCGGCGAAACTCTCGCCCAGGCCGATCCGAATCAGCTCGTGCCCGAGACAGAGGGCGCGAGCCCTGCTACCGAGGCGTGGTACGTCTTGCGTGTAGCCGAGTACTTGGCCGCGAAACTCGATCCCGGGTCGCGTGGGGTGCTCGACGACATCGAGCTCCCGCTCGTTCCCGTGCTCGCGACGATGGAGCGCACGGGCATCACCGTCAATCGCGACATCCTCGGCCGCTTGACGACCGACCTGACCGCAAAGGCCACCGAGGTCGCGCAGCGCGCGTACGCCGAGATCGGTCGCGAGATCAACCTCGGTAGCCCTAAGCAACTGCAAGAAGTGCTCTTTGACCAATTGGGCATGCCCAAGACTCGGTCGAACAAGACGGGCTTCTCGACGGATGCCGCGAGCCTTACCGATCTGCAAGAGCAAGCACCGCATCCCTTCCTCGACCTGCTCTTGCAACACCGAGACGCGACCAAACTCACTCAAATCATCACGTCGATCGACAAGGCAGTCGACTCGACGGGGCGAGTGCACACGACGTATGAGCAAGCTGGCTCGAGCACCGGGCGAATTGCGTCGAATGATCCGAATCTGCAGAACGTTCCCGTGAAAACTGAAGTAGGTCGCGAGATCAGGTCGGCGTTTGAAGCTGGGGCCGGTTTCGAGACCCTCCTCACCGCCGACTACTCACAAATCGAAATGCGTATCATGGCCCACCTTTCGGGCGATGAGGGGCTCATTCTCGCGTTCAACGACGGTGAAGACCTCCACCGTTTTGTGGGAGCGCGAATCTTCGGCGTCGAACCGGCCGATGTCACGCCAGTGATGCGCACGAAAGTGAAGGCAATGTCGTACGGGCTCGCGTACGGTTTGAGCGCATTTGGGCTCAGCAAGCAATTGCGCATCGAGACGAGCGAAGCGAAAGAGCTCATGACCGACTACTTCGCTCGATTCGGCGCGGTGCGCGACTACTTGAGAAACGTCGTCGAGCAAGCACGAGTTGACGGATACACGACAACGATCTTTGGCCGCAGGCGCCCGTTTGGCGACCTCACGTCGTCGAACCGAGTGCTCCGCGAGAACGCTGCGCGTCAAGCCCTCAACTCGCCGATTCAGGGCTCTGCAGCGGACATCCTCAAGCTGGCGATGATTCGCATCGACGAAGACATGGCAGGCATGAAGTCACGCATGCTTCTCCAAGTGCACGACGAGCTCGTTTTCGAGGTAGGGGAGGGCGAGCTCGAAGCGCTCACGGCGATCGTGCGAAACCGAATGTCGGGTGCCGCCGAGTTGCGTGTTCCGCTCGATGTGCAAATCGGCACTGGGCCGAATTGGGACGCCGCGGCGCATTAGCAAGGATCAAGACAATGGCAACTTTCGACGGATCCAGCCTAAAAAAGCTGATCGTTGCGTGCGACGCGGGGATGGGCAGCAGTGTGATGCTCGCCTCGACGTTGCGCAAGCAACTCGCGAAGGTCGAGATCTGATCGTGTCCGACGAGAGCAAGCCACTCAGCGAGCTCCTCGCGGAGGCGTCGATTCGCCTCGACGCCTCCGCGGAAACTCGTGACGACGCGATCAGGCAAGCTGGAGCCGCCCTCCTCGAGGCCGGTGCTATCGACGCGGCATACATTGATGCGATGCTCGATCGTGAAAACACGGTGTCAACCTTCGTCGGGGAGGGTGTCGCGATTCCTCACGTCACCCTCGCTGGCAAGGACCTCGTTCTCAGCGACGCGTTGTCGTTCATCCGCTTTCCCGACGGAATCGATTGGGACGGAAACGACGTGCGTATCGCGATTGGCATCGCGGCGAAGGGCAACGGTCACATCGCCTTGCTTTCGCAACTCGCGATGGTGTTGCTCGAGCCAGAGAAGGCCGAGGCGTTTCGTAACGCGACCTCGAAAGAGCAAGTGTATGAACTCCTCGCTTCGAATGAAGACGAGTAGCACTTGAGGGTTGCGATTGCCTCGGGCGCGGTGCCTGTCGCGGCACTCATCACTCACACACTTCCCCTCGCGAGCATTTTCGTTGCGCTCTAAATCGTCGCTAGAGGCGAAGCAATCAAAGTCACCATCGAACCCTAGGAGAAAGTCATGGCTGAACGAACCGTAACCGTCGCATCGAGCGTCGGTCTACACGCCCGCCCGGCGTCCCTGTTTGCCGGGGCAGCTGCGAAGGTCGGAATTCCCGTGACCTTGACGTCGGCTGGCGGTAAGAGTGTCAACGCCGCGAGCATTCTGGGCGTCTTGTCGCTCGGAATTGGTCATGGCGAGACCGTGACGCTGAGCGCCGACGGTGAGGGCGCAGACGAGGCGCTCGACACTCTCGCCGAAGTGCTGCGCACCGATCTCGACAAGGACTAAAATGACAGCCGAGCGATCTTCGCAATAGGCTCGGTGCATGACGAGCAAACCAAACTCTGACGAGCGCCAGCCCACTCCGATTGACCAAATCGCCGAGGACTGGATCACAACTTCGCCTTCGGCACAGCTCACAGTGACCAGCGCGCCTTCTGCCAGATGCTCGGTGGCATCACCACAACCGACCACGGCCGGTATGCCCAATTCGCGCGCGATGATGGCTG
>JANNCX010000225.1:0-8051 GCA_031387145.1 Salinibacterium sp. | reverse complement strand
ATCGCAGCGGCGACTACGCGGAGTACATTACAGACGGGGCGATCATCGTGAATTCGACGCAGAACCAAGTGAACTCGTTCATCGGGTCAGACCACACGGTCACGACGCTCTTCTTTGCGATGGTGACGGATTCGCTGCTGCCCTAGGATTGCCCGTCTAGGCGATCTGAATGCGCCGGCCCGCGATTTCGACTTCGACGTGTAGCTGGCCACCGACGGCCTCCACATAGCGGCGCAAAGTGTCGACTTGAGTGCGTTCGATGTCGCCATGCTCGAGTCGAGAGAAGCGGTTTTGACTGACATCGAGCAGTCTTGCGATCTCGCCTTGGGTAAGGTCGAGTGCTTCCCGGAGCTCGCGCAATTGGTATGCGCGCACCTCCTCGAGCATCCGCTTCTTCGCGTCATCGACGGCGGCTCTTGCAGGCCGGCGCGCAATCGAACGGTACGTCAGGCGTCTGACCTTCGGGCGCGCGTCGCGGCAAAGTTCGCGCGTCGCTTGCTTCGCGCGGTCACTGCGGACTCGCGCGCATGCTGAAGCGCCCGCGCGAGTCCGTAGCATGCGCGCGAATCAGGCGGTCGAGCAGGCCCCCCGCAGCGAGCGGAGCCCTGCGCCGGCCGGCCGGCAGCGCAGGCAGCCCCGAACTACCGCAGCAGCGCCTCCCGCAGCGCCCGCACTTGCTCCGCACGAAACTCGCGCGTCACTTCGGCTTTGGCGAAAGCGACGTCGAACCCGTGGAACGCGCCCGGCACGACGTAGAGCTCGCACTCAACTCCACTTGAGTTGAGGCGGCGCGCGTACTCGACGCCTTCGTCGTGGAAGAGGTCGAGGGTTCCCACCCCGAGCCACGCCGGGGGCAACCCCCGCACGTCGGGGCGGCGGGCGGGCGCGGCGTAGGCGGGGGCATCCGCTAGCCCGGGCGCGTGCCCGAGGTAGGAGCTCCACGCGTAGAGGTTGCTCGCGGGCGACCACATGCGCGCGTGGCGGGCGTCGAGGTCGGTGCGCGTGACGGTGCGGTCGTCGAGCATGGGGTACACGAGCAACTGGAACGCGGGCCGCGCCGACCCGTTGTCGAGCGCGAACTGTGCGAGTGCTGCAGCGAGTCCCGCCCCCGCGCTCAACCCGCCCACCACGATGCGCTTGGGGTCGATGTTGAGTTTGCGCGCATTGTCGACGAGCCACGTGAATGCCGCATATGCGTCTTCGACAGCAGCGGGAGACGGATGCTCGGGCGCGAGTCGATACTCGACTGAGGCCACCGTGATGCCGATGTCGCGCGCACAAATTGTGCTCGACGCTTCGTCTTGCTCGGGAGTGCCGAGGATGTACCCGCCCCCGTGAAACCACAACAGCACGGGTGACTTCGTGTGCAACCCTTTCGGCCGGTAGAGGCGCACGCGCACTGCGCCCGGCACCGTCACATCCTCGATGACCAAGTCATCGGGCGTCGGGGCGACCTTGACCTTCGTGCGATTCGTGAGCCGAGTGAGCCGCGGCCCAAACGTGAATCTCGGGATGAACCGCGCAGCAGCGAGGTCGGGGTGGAAGGGGTGACGGCGCGCCATTTCTGCACGCTAGCACGCGGGGCGAGCGCTGACCCTTTTGCACCGGAACGGGCATCCATAGAATGTCGTGCACGCGGCCCAACCTAAGGAGCACAGCATGTCGACCCTCAACCCGTACCTCGGCTTTCGCGACAACGCTCGCGAGGCGATGGACTTCTACCACTCGGTTTTCGGCGGAGAGCTGACGCAGTCCACCTTTGCGGAACTGCAAGGCAGCGACGACCCGGCCGAAAAAGACTTGATCATGCACGCGCAGCTCGAGACTCCGAGCGGTTTCACGCTCATGGGCGCTGACACCCCCATGTCGTTGCCCTTCACGCCCGGTGACAACTTCACGGTCTCGCTGAGTGGCAGCGCCGCCGAGGGCGACGAGCTGCGTGGCTACTGGAAGAAGCTGCTCGATGGCGGCACAACGACCCTGCCGCTCGAGATCGCGCCGTGGGGTGACGAGTTCGGCATGTGCGTCGACAAGTTCGGCGTCGCTTGGCTCGTGAACATCACAGGCCCGGAGTCGTAGGCGCCGCCCTGTCAGGCTGGCAGAATGAGCGGATGTCTATTGCAGCTCGCTCCACGTGGGAGTCACGCACCACAGTTCTGCTGTTCGTACTCGCCGCGGGATTCATCGTCGCGTACACCATCATCGTTTTGTCGACCGACTTGCCCGCGTGGGTGATCGTCGGCGCACGGGTCGTTCTCGCCGCCGCGTGGGTGGCATTTGCCGTCGACTACGCCGTGCGGCTCGCGCTCACGCCTTTCGGCCAACGGCTCGCGTTCGTGCGCGGCAACATCCTCGATCTGCTCTCTGTATTCATGCCCGTCTTCCGTGCGTTCTCGGTCGTCGGACGATTGCGCGACGTGGCGTTCTTTCGCAATCGGGATGCGGGCGCGGTGCGCATCCAAGTCATCACGTACGGTTTTCTGTATGCCGTGATCTTCATCTACTTCCTCGCACTCCTCACTTTCCAGGTGGAACGGGATGCGCCGGGCGCACTCATCACGACGTTCGGGGATGCGTTGTGGTGGGCCCTAGTGACCGTGGCGACCGTTGGCTACGGGGACACCTACCCCGTGACGGGCCTCGGCCGCGTGTACGCAGTGATCCTGATGTTCGGCGGAATCGCCATCGTGGGAACAGCATCGGCGCTCGTCATTTCGTACATCAATGAGCGGATGGCCGGGCCCGTGAAGCGCGCGGCTGCGGGCGAAGAGGATGCGGTCGAGTAGCCCGAGCCGAGCTACGGCTGCAGTCGCTCGAGCGCCCAGGTCGAGTCATCCGCTCGCGAAAAGCGCAAGCGATCGTGGAGGCGCGAGGAGCGTCCCTGCCAGAACTCGAACGAGCTCGGGATGATGCGAAACCCTCCCCACGTCTCAGGGCGGGGCACGACGGAGTTTGCGTAGAGCTGCTCCAACTCGAGCACGCGTTGCTCGAGCAGCGCGCGCGACGCGATGCGCACCGACTGGTCGCTCGCGACTGCGGCGATCTGGGCACCCTTAGGGCGGTTCGCGAAGTAAGCGTCGGAGACGGACGGATCCGTGGGCACGGCGACTCCGCGAATGAGCACCTGACGGTGAATGAGGTACCACGGAAACACGATTGAGACGTTCGGGTCCGCGAGTAGCGAGCGACCCTTGTGCGACGTGTAGCTCGTGAAGAACTCGAAGCCCGAGCTCTCGGCCGTGCGCAACAGCACGGTTCGGCTCGACGGCAGACCGTCGGGGTCGATCGTCGAGAGCACCATGGCATTGGGTTCGTAGACGCCCGCCTCGTCGGCTTGCGCGAGCCAGAGCGTGAATTGCGCGACCGGGTCGGGCAGAATCTCGGCCTCGGTGAGAGGCACTTGCCCGTAGTCGGTGTGGCGGTGCAGCGGATCGGTCACGAGAGCGAGCGTACCTTGACGAGCCTTGTTTCGCGGCGTACCATGAATACCCCTGGGGGGTATCTAGCGAGGAGAAACAATGACTACGTCAGAACTGTTGGTTTCGGGCATGCACTGCGGCCACTGCGTGTCGAGCGTGACCGAGGAACTGTCCGCGATCGACGGCGTGAGCGACGTGAGTATCGCGCTCAACGTGGGCGGGGCATCCACTGTCACGGTCTCAAGCGATGCACCACTCGACGATGCAGCCGTGCGTGCGGCAATCGACGAAGCCGGATACGAGCTCGTTCCGACAGCGTGAGCGACGTCGATCTTCTCATTGGTGGCATGACGTGCGCGTCGTGCGCGACTCGAGTTGAGCGCAAGCTCAACAAGGTGCCCGGTGTCGAGGCGAGTGTGAACTACGCGACCGAAAAGGCGCACGTGCGCAGTGGTGGCGCTGACTTGTCCGAGCTCATTGCGGCGGTCGAATCGGCGGGATACAGCGCTTCGCTCGTAGCGCCGCCGAAGGCCGCAGGGGAGCACGAGCACGAGGGCGGGCACGAGCACGGGAACGACGACACATCCGCTCTGCTACGCAGACTCATCATTTCGGCGGCACTCTCGTTGCCCGTCGTCGTGCTCTCGATGGTTCCCGCGCTGCAATTCACGAATTGGCAGTGGCTGGCGCTGACGCTTGCATCGCCCGTCGTCGTGTGGGGCGCATGGCCGTTCCATCGGGCGGCGTGGATAAACGCTCGTCACGGCGGCACGACGATGGACACGCTCATTAGCCTCGGCGTCGTCGCCGCGTACGGGTGGTCGCTCTACGCCCTCTTCTTCGGTATGGCCGGGATGCCCGGCATGCGCATGACGTTCGAACTGTTCGCCGATCCGAGTGCGGGAGCGCACGAGCTCTACCTCGAGGTCGCGACCGCCGTCACGGTATTCATTCTGGCTGGGCGCTACATCGAGGCTCGCGCAAAGCGTGACTCGGGCGCGGCGCTCAAGGCGCTACTCGAGCTCGGCGCGAAAGAGGCGACGGTCGTGCGGGCCGGCGTCGAGTCGAGCGTTCCGATCGGGCAACTCGTGGTTGGCGACCGCTTCGTCGTGCGGCCCGGCGAAAAGATCGCGACAGATGGTCTCGTTGTCGAGGGGTCGTCCGCGGTCGACGCAAGCATGCTCACGGGGGAGTCCGTTCCCGTCGAGGTGACCGTGGGTGACCGAGTGGTCGGCGCGACGCTCAACGTGGGAGGCCGGCTCATTGCCGAAGTGACTCGCGTGGGCGCCGACACGGAACTCGCTCGCTTGGGCCGGCTCGTCGAAGAAGCGCAAACCGGCAAAGCAAAAGTGCAGCGTCTCGCCGACCGGGTTTCTTCGGTCTTTGTGCCGATCGTCATCGGGCTCTCGATTGTCACGTTCATCGCGTGGGCGATCTTCGGGGGATCAATCGAGGCTGCATTCACGGCGGCCGTTGCGACCCTCATCGTCGCGTGCCCGTGCGCGCTGGGTCTTGCGACCCCGACCGCTCTGCTCGTGGGCACGGGTCGTGGTTCGCAACTCGGCATCGTCATTGGCGGACCCGAAGTGCTCGAGCAGACGCGTGCTATCGACACGATCGTGCTCGACAAGACGGGCACCGTGACGACGGGAGCCATGGCGTTCGCGAGCATGCACGTGGACGGTGCCACCGAACTTGAGGTGCTGCGGGCGGCGGCTGGCGCGGAGCTTGGCTCGGAGCATCCCGTCGGGCGAGCGATTGTTGCCGAAGCCGCCTCTCGGGGGGTCGATGCCGCGGGAGCCGAATCGTTCGAGTCCGTTCAGGGGCTCGGCGTGCAAGCCGTCGTCGACGACCGCGCCGTGCTTGTCGGGCGTCGCGCCTGGGTCGAGAGCAACTGGGCAGTCAGGCTCCCTCCAGCGCTCGCTCAAGCGACCGATGCCGCTGAGGCTCGCGGCGAAACCGCCGTCGTCGTCGCGTGGGATGGCGAGGCCCACGGCGTCATGACCGTGAGCGACACGATCAAACCGTCGAGCGCGCTCGCGATCGAACGACTCGTCGCATTCGGCTTGCGCCCCGTGCTGCTCACGGGCGACAACGCGGGAGCCGCCGCCGCGGTCGGTGCATCCGTCGGAATCGTGGATGTTCGCGCCGGTGTCACCCCGAAAGCCAAACTCGAGACGATCCGCGCTCTGCAGCGTGAAGGCCGTATCGTCGCGATGGTCGGGGACGGCGTCAACGACGCCGCCGCCCTCGCGGCAGCCGACCTCGGTATCGCGATGGGAACGGGCACCGACGCCGCGATCGCCGCGAGCGACATCACGGTCATGAGCGGTGATCTGCTCGTCGTCGTCGACGCGATCCGCCTCGCCCGACGCACCCTCGGCACCATTAAGGGCAACCTGTTTTGGGCGTTCGCCTATAACGTCATCGCGATTCCCGTCGCGATGCTTGGGCTGCTGAATCCGCTCATCGCGGGCGCGGCGATGGCCTTCTCGTCGGTGTTCGTCGTGGGCAACAGTTTGCTGTTGCGGCGGTTCAAGGGCAGCGCGGGTTAGTACCGCGCGAGAGCGTCCGCATCGCGGGCGTGTGTCACGGCCCGACGGATCGCGTCGAGCGCCTCGACGGGGTCGCTGTCGGCAGCGGCTTGCGCGAGCATGAGCTGACGCTCGGCTTCTGCGAGCCGCGTTCGCGCGCTCACGCTTGCCCCGCGACTGCCGATGAGGTCACGCGCGACAGCGATTTGGCTCACGGCCGAGACGAGGGTGCCGTCGTACGCGGCGCGCGCGTGCGTCAAGCGCTGCGCCTGGTTGCGCGCACTCGCGAGCGCGAGATCGAGGTCGGCGACAGCGTCACCGATGCGGTCGAGGTCGGCTACGGGGTCGATGGCGGCGCCGGCAGAGACCGCGGCTAGCGCGGCCTCGACGGCGGCGATCGCGTCGATGATGCCGCGGCCCGAGTCGGCATCCGGTGCCTTCTCTAGTTCGACGCGAGCCTCCGCGAGATCAGCGGTCGTCGATGACCGCAACTGTTCGAGGGCGTCGACTGCCGCCGTGAGGTCGCGCGTAGTACGGTCCACGGCGTCGAGCAGTTGGTCGGCGCGGTGAGCGGCAGCGAGTGACTCCTGCAGCGTGGCGGCGACCGCGTTGACCCCCGACGTCGAGATTGCGGGGGCCGCGGCATCCGCTGACGTGGATGCGTCACGCAGCGCCTGCTCGGCAGCGTCTGGGTTACCCGCAACCGCAGCGAGCGTGGACGGTGCGAATCGCTTCGCGAGGTCGGCGAGGCCGGAGCGCGCGGTCGCCACGCGATCCGAACCTGCCGTAATGCGTGCGCGAACGTCAGCGAGCGTGCCGGCCGCGTTGACTTCGAGCCCACGCAACTCAGCGAACGCCGTGTCTTGGCGGGCCAAAGCGGCCTCGGCTTGCTCACACAGCGCGATGATCTGGAGTGTCCACTCGCGAGTCTCGCGGTCGGAATCCGCCACCGAGTCGTCGAGGGCTTGCCTCAAGCGAAACGCCTCGGCCACCTTCGCGCGCGCTGTCGCAATCGCTTCGGCGTAGGGCCGAGCCTTCTCGGCCCCAAATTGCGCGATCGCAAAACCGAGCTCATCATCGGCGTCTCGCACGGCGTCATCGAGCCGCACGAGAGCGGCACCGGCACGCGAGGCGATACTGCCGCTTTTCGACAATCCGGACGAGCGGATGCCTCGATCCCCGCGACGACGAAACAGCACGACGAATCCCGCCGCAGTGAGCCCCGCGACAAGCACTATGAGCGTTGTCGCACCGACCGCTAGACCCGAAATCACGTCCATAACGGCTCAGTCTACGGCGGCGTCGAGTTAGCGAAACTCTGCCTTTTCTCCAAGGATTTAGGGCTTCGCGCGCTTAAGGTTGCCGTGTGTGGCGTGCCGATGGACATCCAGATGACTTCACGGTCGATCCGGATCTCGTCGAGCCGCAAATCGAAGACGAGCCAGCGCGAGCACTGCCTCAAGTCACGGCACCGCACATGGTGAGCTTCGGGGATTCGAGTTGGCAGCCTTCCAACGCGGCCGAACCAGTATGGGACGAGTGGCGCAGCGAACTCGAGACCGTCGGCGGCCGATCGCCGCTTCTGCATTTCGTCGACTCGCCGCGCACGCGCATCGAGCTCTCGACGACGCACCCCGGTGGCCTTGCGCAATTCATCACGGGCAAGACCACTCTGCTCTCGAACCTCATTCGCGACGAGATCGCTTTGCGTGCCGCGAAGATCGCCGCGGGGGCGGTTGCCGCCAAGGGGCTCGAGCTGGTTACGGCTCGCGGAATAGACGCTATTCACCTGGGCATCGGTATCGCCGAGTGGGCTTTCGAGGGAGAGCAATTCCGTGCTCCCGTGCTGCTGCGCCCCCTCGCGATCCGTCGCCACGGCACCGACTTCGAGGTCAAGCTGCGCGGTAGCGCCTTTCTCAATCCAGCTCTCGCACGCGCTCTCGACGAGCAGTTTCGTGTGCGGCTCGACGCACAATCCTTCGTTGCGCTCACGGACGATGACGGCACGTTCAAGCCCAACCCCGTGATCGACCGCTTGCGCGGCCTCACGTCTCACCTCGACTGGTTCACGGTGAGCCCGCGCCTCGTGGTTTCTTCG
>JANNCX010000142.1:0-11112 GCA_031387145.1 Salinibacterium sp. | reverse complement strand
GGTTGCGAGAAACCACCAACCGCGGCGAGTCAAAGTGGCGCGCTTGAGGTTTGACACAAGCCCCGGGTCAGACACGCGCCGAGCCATGGGTCAAGCGGGGCCGCTCGCGCTCAAGGGCACGGGCGTCTCCGCGACGATTCGAGTGATGATTTCGGCGACGCTCGCTCCAGACACGTGCGAGCTCGAGGCACCCACTCGGCGGGCGGCGATGAGCCGATGGCCAAAAACTGGAATCGCGAGCTCGTCGATATCGTCGGGTAGCACGAACTCGCGGCCATCGAGAGCCGCGCGCGCTTTGGCCGCGCGCACGAGTTGCAGTGTTGCTCGCGGGCTCGCCCCGAGCCGCAAGTCGCGGTTAACTCGAGTCGCATGGGCTATCGCGACGGCGTATTGTTCGACGGCTTGGCTCGCAAAAACTTTTCGCGTCGTTGCGATCATCGACGCGAGTTCCGTGCCGTTCACGACGGGCTCGAGCGCGTCTAGAGGGCTCGCCGCATCGCGCGTGCGGAGCATCGCGAGTTCTGCCGCCGCATCCGGATATCCCATCGAAATGCGCACCATGAATCGGTCGCGCTGGGCCTCGGGGAGAGGGTACGTGCCCTCCATCTCGATCGGGTTTTGCGTTGCGATCACGATGAAGGGAGTCGCGAGCACATACGTGCGACCGTCGACGGTCACTTGGCGCTCGGCCATGCTCTCGAGCAGCGCGGACTGTGTCTTGGGGCTCGCCCGGTTGATCTCGTCGCCGATGACGATGTTGGCGAAAACGGGGCCGGGCTTGAACTCGAACTGGCGGTCGCTCTGGTTGTAGACCGATACTCCAGTGATGTCGGCGGGTAAGAGATCGGGCGTGAACTGGATGCGGGAGACCGAGCAATCGACGCTCTTCGCGAGTGCGCGCGCGAGCATCGTTTTGCCGACCCCGGGAACATCTTCGATGAGCAAGTGGCCCTCGGCGAGCAGAACCGTGAGGGCCATTTCGACCGCGGCGCGCTTGCCGTCGATGACGGTCTCAATGCTGCGCAGAATCGCGCGCGACTTCGAGTAGAACTCGTCGTGTTCTAGAGCGGCGGCCTCGGCGTCGAGGTCTTGCGATTTACTCTCCACTCTGTGAGTCTGCCATGCGGATTCCGCCGTGGAACCTGTGAGTTCGTCGGTCTCGCTCGCCGCTAGCCTGAGACAGTGAAGATCACGGTGCTCGCGGGCGGGGTCGGGGGTGCGCGGTTCTTGCGCGGACTTCGGTCGGCAGCGCCCACCGACGACATCACGGCAATCGTCAACGTCGGCGATGACATGTGGCTCGCTGGGCTTCGGATTTGTCCAGACCTCGACTCGATCATGTACACGCTCGCTGGCGAGAACGACGAAGAGCGCGGCTGGGGTCGTGTCGGCGAGAGCGAGCGCGTGAGCGCGGAGCTACTCGCGTACGGCGTCGGATGGCCGTGGTTTACGCTTGGCGATCTCGACCTCGGTACCCACATCACCCGGACCCACTACTTGCGCTCGGGCATCCCGTTGTCGGAAGCGACGTCGAAGCTCACGGCGCGTTGGCCGCTCGGTGTTCGACTCGTGCCCGCGACAGACGATGAGGTCGAGACCCACATCGAAACGGATTCGGGCACGATGCACTTTCAAGAGTGGTGGACTCGACACCGCGCTGCGATCCCCGCTCGGGCATTCGAGTTTCGCGGGGCTGTGGACTCGGTGCCCGCGCCGGGGGTGTTGGCTGCGATCGATGAAGCCGACGTGATCGTGCTTGCTCCGTCGAACCCTGTGGTGTCGATTGGGTCGATTCTGGCAATTCCGGGAATACGCTCGGCACTCATCACTGCCACTGCTCCCGTCGTCGGTGTATCGCCGATCATCGGCGGTCGCGTCGTGCGTGGCATGGCCGATGAGTGCCTCAGCGCGATCGGCGTCGCAACTTCCGCGGATGCCGTGGCGCTGCACTACGGTTCGCGCGCGTCGGGCGGCTTGCTCGATGCGTGGCTCGTGGACGAGGCGGATGGTGCGCTCACACGCTCGATCGAGGCCGCGGGAATCACGGCTCGGGCCGTGCCACTCTGGCTGCACGACCCCGTGGCGGGTGCCGCGGTCGCCGCGGCGGCGCTCGAGCTGGCTCTCGAGCTGGCTCTCTAGATTGAACGCAGCAGTCGCGCCGCTGTCGTAATCACTCGCGGGTCGGGAAAGTCTTCGCAGTACTGGTACGAGTAACCGAGTCGAATTGTTCCGCCCGTCGCGATCACGAATTCTGCGGTTGCGCGCCACGGGTCGTCGACCGCGGGGCGACCATCCTTTCGCCGCGATTCTTGAAATCCACGTCCCGTCTCGCGATCATGCGCCCACATTGATTCCGGAGCGTCAAACAGCACTTGCTCGGGTTGCCAGTGGCCAATTCCATAGGCGTCGTAGACGGCGCCCGTTGGATCGCACAAGATCGGATACTCGATATTTCTCAGGGTGCGATATGCGGACGCACGCTCGGGTTCGCCTTGACCCACGATCACGATCGTGAGTCCGGCTGCAGCGAATGCCGCTGCTTCGGCTGCGAGAAGCGACGCGCGTTCGACTCCACACCCGCACCCGAAGTGACGCCAGAACATGACAAGACATGGCCCGGCGTTCCAGAATTCGCTGAGTGTCCGCTCGCGGCCGGTGTGATCGAGGAGAGTCGCGTCGGGCGCCGCCGCGCCGAGGCCCAGCACGTTACTTGCTGGCTTTGTCGGCCCGCTCACCCACGCTTCGATCCAACGATCCTCAGCGTCGCACACGAGGGATTCCAAGTGGTCCATGCGGTCAGTCTAGGTGGGCGCATTGAGTTGACGATATGCCAAAGTGTGCTCGCCGAGCATCCTCGCTCGAGCGAGTGCGTCGAGGTGGCTCTGGGTGTCCACGTCTCGCGATAGTCCGGGCCAATCGCCCGAGATCTCGACGTAGCCCGCCGCGGCGTGTGCCAAGCGCGAACCGGGACCGAACGCGAGTAGATGCCGGTGCCCTGCGGTGGCAGTCGCGAGCGTCGTTCCAGTGCCCTCCGAGTCGGCGACAATGGCGAGCGGATGCCCAAGGGCCTCGGTGAGCGCCGCGCTCAACTCGGCTGGGCGCAAAGCGGGAATGTCGCCAAGAAGCACCGCGCGGTTGCGTCCGAGGGCGAGATCGCGGGGCGCCGACGGGTTTGGCGCAGCGGCCGGATCGGTCGGCTTGGCGTGAGTGCTCACACCGACTGCTGCGAGCCCTGCATCGATCGCCGCGCTCAACCCCGCGTTTTGGTCAGCGAGTGGGTCAGCGACCACGATTGCGCCCGTGTGCAGAAACGCTTCGCCCGCCGAGGTCACAACGATGACCTCATCGACGCCATCGGCCGCGAGCGCTGCCCATACAGTGTCGAGGGCCATCGCGATTGCCAAACCGCTGTTGTCTCCCGAGCCAAACCGGGACTTACTGTTCGAGGTTCCCTTGAAGGGGATGACGACCGACCACATGCGCCGAGTCTGCCACGAGCGGCATTCCCCGGCGGACTAACGCACCCTCAAGGTCACCCCGCCGTCACCACAGCGTCTGCTTCGGCTACCTCGCGCACCCGACTCGCGTACGCAATGGGCCAGTCCACCACACCCCCGCGCACTGAACCCCCGCCCGCCGAACTCCCGCGCTCCACCCCACCCCGCATCGCCGCGACCTCGGGCGTGCGACTCGGCATTTCGATGAGAGCCTGTTCGGCATCAATCGATTTCGGCGGCTTGAGCCAATAGGTCCCGTCATCACGACGTATTCGCCAATGATTGTTGTGAATCAACAAGTGATGCCGTCGACACAAGAGGATTCCGTCGGCCAGGTCGGTTCGGCCGCGATCGCGATGCCATTGGTTGATGTGATGAGCCTCCGTCCACGAGGGCGGACGATCACACCCCGGAAAGCGACATCCACCGTCCCGAACAGCAAGCACGATCCGTTGGGCGGGATTGAACAGCCGCTGTGTGCGACCTAGATCCAACGCTTGGCCCTTCGCGTCGAAGGAGATGCCAATCGTGCCCGCGTCGCACGCGAGTCGGTCGATCGAGTCAAGCGAAACCGGCTCGGCCGAGCCCTCTATTCGCCCAAAGCCGACTCGATCGCGCAGGTTGTCGGCGGTGATGATGACTCGAACCGCGGGTCGCCCCCCGGCATGCGCGCGGGATTGGCGTCGACCGCGATGCGCACGAGCCCTATGAGCGTGTCGGCGGCCACTTGTTCGATCGTGCGCGGGTCCGCCGCTACGTCGCGAGCGGATGCCCGCGCCGCGAGATCGACGAACCGTGGGCCACCGCACCGAGGGCTAGTGGCCGCGTCGATCGCGGCTACGAGCATCCCGCCATCTTCTGGATCGAGAAGAAACGAGCCGCACACCATTCCGTCGGGTCGAGTACCGATCTTCAAGTACCGCAACGCCCGGCGGTCGGCTTCGCGCGTCGCGACGCCCTCGGCATCGAGTTCGTCACGTAGTTGTCGCGCGCGCCGGTAGAGCTGATCTGCATCCACTTGCAATTCGAGAAGCAACTCGATGGCGGCCTCGAGCGCGGCCTCACCCACCGATTCGCTCGGCGTGCCGAGCCCCCGGCAAATGGACTCGGCTGCGTCTGCTCCCAATCGACCCGTTTCGACTGCACGGGCTATTGGTGCCTGCCACGACGGCCCCGACTCAGCGAGCGTCGTCGCTTCGGTAACCATGACTCCCACTCTCACGTACTTGGATGCCTCCGCACGCGTGGACCCCGAGACGGACTGGACGAGAGCCTCGGGCGACACGAATCCCGTGCGCTGCGCGAGGCCCGTATACCCGAGTTCGCGACGCGACCGATGCGCGATTTGGCCCGCGACCCAGCTCGCGTAAGTGTCGAGGAGGCGCCGATGCTCGCTCACGATTCGCTGTGCCTCGAGGAGTCCGGCGTCATCGAGTGCTTCGAAATCTGCGCCACATTCGCCCAAGCGCGCGACTGCGTCAGCAGAATCGCGAAGTGATTGGGCAGGATTTGTCATAAACACACTGTCCCACATTCGAACATACATTCGAGAGTTATCCACAGGAATTCTATCCACAGATTTTGTGCGGAGGCGGCCTCGCAACAAAGCGGAGCCGGCGCGCCTCCGCTCGAAAAGAACGCAATCGACATTGATCCATTGCTGTGGACTATCGGCCTGCACTCATTCCCGAACGGTCCCACCTCATGGCTCAGGCGTGACGACACGTACCGCTTGACGCGATGGCCCGACGACGAGAGCCTCGCACACACTGCGGAGAACTGGCGCTCAGTCAATACCCTCGCCACGCTCGCGGCTAGACGGCCTCAACTCTCCAGGGCATCCAGGTGCGCACGAACCCCTGCCTCATAGCCTTCGTCCCACGCTTCCGTCGTGCCGAGTCGAAACATGTCGTCCGCTGAACTTCTCACGATCGACCGCGCCCCGGGTTCTTCGAGGTCGCCAACGTAACGCCCGAGTCCACGCACGATCGCGACGGGCAATCCCGCTGCCTTGCCTTTCACAAGGTCGGCAGCGCTCGCGATCTCGTCCGCGGTCGCGGTAACGGTGACGTCGAGCCGCCGACCCACTGCGTCGGTGGAGCCACGAAGGTCGTCGAGCACGCGCACGCCCGCCGCTCCGATCGCGACATCCGCTTGTCCAAGGCGCCACGGTCGCCCGAGAGTGTCGGTGATCACGACACCGAGCCGCAACCCGAAGCGCTGTCGGAGAGCGGTGCACAACGCGAGCGCTGAAGCGTCTGGATCGACGGGCAAGAGCAATACAGTGCCGGCTGGAGTGTTGCTTGAGTCGACGCCCGCAGCGGCGAGCACCATGCCGAGGCGATTCTCGACGATTCGCGTGACCCCGCCTAAATGGGCTCGGGATGCCACGACCCGCACGGTCTCGCTAGAGATCGCTTCTTCGCGATCGTCGGCAGCCACCTGCCGCCCCTCGGCCTTGCTGACGATCTTGGAGGTCACGACGACGACGTCGCCGTCCTCGAGAATCGACTGCTCTGCCTCGCTCGACCGCGACGCCCCGAGCGAGAGCGCGTCTCCGAGAATTGCAGTGAGGTCATCCCCCGCCGCGAACTCAGGCAACCCGCCAATCGCGAAGGCTGTGAGCATCATCGCTCTAGCTTAGGGAGCCCCCGCAAGACCGAGCGCGATCAGTATCTGGGAGTCCGCGCAATAAGAGTCGCCCCGGCAGCGATAGTCAACAGTGCGATACCGGCGCTCACCCATGCCGCTCGGGCGTACTCACCAAGAACCTCGCTGCACATGCCGCCCTCGCTGCCTGCATGAATGGTTGGTTCGGCAACCCAACCACAGTTCGTGAATCCGGTCGGGGATGCTCCCACTACCGTGATCTCAATGAAGATCGCGCCGATCGCTACGAACCCGACCAACACACCTGCGGCAAGCACTGCCCAGCCAACTTTGCGGCGACGGTTAGCGCGCTCGCGAATAGCCGCATACGTAGTCATGGCCATCAATCTATCGACCCCAGCCCGACCCGCTGTCACCCGCTCGCCGTATCCTCTACGCATGAACATCATCCTCATCCCCGGATTCTGGCTCGACGGCGACTCATGGGCTGAGGTCTCGAAGCCGCTTCGAGAAGCGGGCCACACGGTGCGTGAGCTAACACTCCCGGGCCTCGAGTCACGCGACACTGACCGCTCGAACATCGGCTTACGAGATCACGTCGATTACGTCATCGCGACCGTCGACGAGATCGGCGAGCCCGTCGTTCTCGTGGGTCACAGTGGTGGCGGTGCAATTGCGCACGCGGTAGCGGATGCCCGCCCGCTGTCCATCGCGCGCATCGTGTACGTCGACAGCGGCCCCCTCGCTCACGGTCACGTCGTCAACGATGAGCTTCCGGTCGAGCACGGCGAGATCCCCCTCCCCGACTGGTCGGTGTTCGAGGAGCCCGACCTCACCGACCTCACCGACGAGTTGCGCGAGCATTTCCGAAGCATCGCGATCCCGCAACCCGCCCGCGTCGCTAGCGACAAGCAAGTGCTGAGCGACCCGAGACGCTACGACGTGCCCGTCACGGTGATTTGCTGCGAGTTCACGACCGAACAGTTGCTCCGCTGGATGAAAGCCGGCGAGTTCGACGAACTCGAAAAAGTCGTCGACTACGAACTCGTTGACCTACCGACGGGTCACTGGCCGCAATTCACCAAGCCGAGCGAACTCGCCCACGCGATTCTGGTCGCCGTCGACCAGTAGCACCAGCTACTTCAGGATGCGCACCATCTTGCGGTTGACGAATTCCTCGATTCCGAAGCGTCCGAGTTCGCGACCGAAGCCCGATCGCTTGATACCGCCGAATGGTAGCTCGGGACTGTCGAGTCCGACACCGTTGACGAACACCATGCCAGCGTCGATCTGATCGGCGACGCGCATGATTTGGTCGGGGTCAGTCGAGAAGAGATACGATCCTAGGCCGAAGGGCGTGTCGTTGGCGATCGCCACAGCTGCGTCTTCGTCCTTCGCGCTGTAGACGATCGCGACGGGTCCGAAGAACTCTTCGTTGTGTGCATCCATCTCGGGCGTGACATCACGAAGCACCGCGCCGGGAAAGTAAGTGCCTTTGCGCTCGCCGCGAGCGACGACCGTGGCGCCTTGCGAGATCGCGCGGTTGAGTTGCTCTTCGAGAGTGTCGGCGGCGCCGAGCGACGAGAGCGGGCCGAGCACCGTGCCAGGTAGCGAGGGATCGGCGGGAGTGTCCGCGGTCATCTTCGCGGCGAACTTCTCGAGAAACTCCTCGTAGAACTCCTCGAGCACGATGAATCGCTTGGCAGCGTTGCACGCTTGACCGTTGTTGTCGTTGCGGCCCGTAACGGCGGCGTCGACTGTCGCATCCATGTCGTCGGTTCCGAGAAGAAGGAACGGATCTGATCCACCGAGTTCGAGCACGACCTTCTTGAGATTGCGGCCGGCAACTTCAGCGACCGCCGCTCCCGCTCGCTCTGAGCCCGTGAGCGAGACGCCCACAACGCGCGGGTCGGCGATGATCGTCGCGATTTGCTCGCTCGACGCATAGATGTTTTGGTAAGCGCCCTGGGGAAAACCGGCGTCGAGGAACATGCGCTCCATCGCGGCGGAAGACTCGGGGCACTGCGAGGCGTGCTTGAGCAGGATCGTGTTGCCGAGCACGAGGTTGGGGCCTGCGAATCGCGCTACTTGGTAGTACGGAAAGTTCCACGGCATGATGCCGAGCAGCGCACCGAGCGACGAGCGACGGATGAACGCCGAGCCTTCACCATCAACATCGATGTGCTCGTCGGCGAGGAACGCCTCACCGTTCGTTGCGTAATACGAGTAGATGTCCGCGCTGAAGTCGACCTCACCCAGAGCTTGCTCCATGGGCTTGCCCATCTCTCGCACGATGATTTCGGCGAGCTCCTCGCGGCGCTCTCGGTGAAGCTCAGCCACCCGCTCAACAAGAGCGGCCCGCTCAGCGATCGAGCTCTTGCGCGACCACTCGGAGTGCGCCTCGTGGGCAGCAGCAGCGGCCGAGTCGAGTTCGGCATCCGTCGCGGATGCAAACTGCGGACCCTCGACTCCGGTGGCGGGATTGGTGACGGTGTAGCGGCTCATGCGAGATCCTCACGACGATGTGCGGTAGGGGGAGCGGAGCTGCGAAATTCAACCGACTGCGCCGCGAAAAAACAATATCATCCGGTTCCGTATGTTTACCACGTACCACTAGGCGACTCGACGACGGGCACGGGCACGTACGATCAGTGGCCACCGTTTGCGTAGTGGCCGGATGCCCATGGCGACGCCCAAATGGCTTGCTCGATCACTTGCGTGGGAGCCGACGCGGCGAATCCGGCAACGATGCCCCTGTAGCCGGAGTGGCTGAGCAGAGCCTCCGCAGCGTTCTCGGCCGCGATCACGAGCGAGTCGTAACTACCAAGTCCGCTGCCGCCTCCCGATCCCCAACCGTTGTTGAGTGGGTTGTTGCGGTTCCACCAGTCGTTCGTGCCGTTCTCCTGGCGCATCCAGCGGGTAAATACGTGACGTTGGATTCGGTCATGGGCAACTTCGCGAACAACAAGACGAGCTTTGCCCAGTCGTGGTTTGTGCCGCCGGCAGCGAGAGTCGCGATGCCGGGGGTCGCTGAGTAGGTGTCGCGAGCGACGATTGTCGACTTGACGAGGGCAGCAACTTCGAAAGTCTGTGCGTGCGCATCGACATACGACGTGAGTTGCTCGGCCGCGGCCTGCGCGGGCTGCGGAGCGAGCGAAGCCGCGAGCGCGAGGCCCAACGCGCTGACGGATGCGCCGATGGTTTGACGCCCGCGCGTCCAGCGCCAAGGCTCCGCCCGTCGAACAACGGATCGGATTTTGGCATACGTTCGCACTAGGGATGTCATGAGTGAGTCTCGTCGACCGTCAACTAAATCGTTGGCGAGTCAAGCGAGGCTTGTGACCCTAGCAAGCGATAATCCATAGCGCCTATGTATGAAACATTTGACATTGAGTACAAGTTGCTTTACATTTATGATGTCAAACAAACCTTACAACTGGAGCTCAAATGACTACTCAACATTCTGCGATGTCGCCACGGCGCATTGCCAGCATTGCCGCCGGTATCGGCCTTCTCTCAATGGCGATTCTCGCCCCGCTCGCCCTCTTTGGGGCGATCACCCCGGCCTTGACGGCGGGCGATGCAACTCAGGTCGCGAACGCAATCCAACAGTCGGAACCATCGTTTCGCGCTGGCATCGCCGCGCTCGTAGTGGTGGCGATTCTTGATGTCATCGTTGCCGGCGCGCTGTTCATCTTCTTCGAACCCGTGTCGCGGACGATTTCCATGCTCGCCGCATGGTTCCGCCTCGCATACAGCGCCGTCCTCCTCGTTGCCATCGCCCAACTCGCAATCGGGGTATCCCTCGTGTCAAACCCCGATGCCGCTCTCACGGCAGTCGACTCGTACAACACGATCTGGCAATTCTCGCTGATCTTCTTCGCCGTGCATCTCTTGCTGTTGGGCTACCTCGGCTGGCGCTCAGGTTTCATGCACAAAGTGTTCGCGATCCTGCTGCTGCTTGCGGGGCTCGGCTACCTCGTCGACGGATTCGGCCAGCTCTTGTCTGCCGACTACACGATCAGCGTTGCCGTGTTCACCTTTGTTGGCGAAGTCGTGCTCATCTTCTGGCTCTTTATCCGAGGCGGCCGCGCCGCAAAAGTTGCCGTGACTCCAGCTGACAATGCCATGGCCTCTTGATCGAAATAGCGCCTAGGGTCTGACGATCGCCTTCACACTCTTGCCCGCGAGGTGCGGCCCAGCCATCACTGGCTCGTACCTCGCGGTTTCTCCATCGGCCAGACATGACGGCAAGCACTCGACAATCGTCGAATAGTTTGCGTTGTGAAAGAACGGCATGCTTTGTCTGCGCGTCGAGACCGGAGAGTCGAGGTCGGGGTTGACCACCCGGTGCACGGTCGAGGTCCAGCGATCGTTGGTCCACCGCGCCATGAGATCGCCAATATTGATCACGAGCGCTCCTGCAGTGGGCGTTATCGGTATCCACGCCGAGGTCGTTGCATCGTGGACCTCAAGCCCCGCTCGCCCGAGCTCTTGACGCAGAATTGTCAAGGTGCCGTAATCGGTGTGTGCGCCCGCGCGTAACTGCCCGTCATCCGGTGCGACCGGAAGCTCCGGGTAGTTGATCGCCCGAAGTGCACTCGGGCTGACATCGATCTTGTCGGCGAAGAAATCTGCCGAGAGATCAAGCCCCAAAGCGAAGAGGCCCATCAGGCGACGGGATAGTTGCGACATCGCGGCATAGTAGGCCTCCCACGTCGCGCGGAGCTCGAGCGGTTGGGATGGCCACGCGTTCGCAGAGAAGAGGCTCGCCTCCGTTTCGTCGATCGGTGTGTGGCCAGAGGGGTTCCCCGGCCCCATATTGAACGACTCCTTTAGATCACCCGGGGCCGCTCCCGCGACTGATTGGGCGAGCGACTCTGACCGCATCGGGAAGTATCCGTAGAGGCCACCCGCGGGCCGCTCGACGGCCAGCTTGGATTCCACGGTCAAGTCGAAGAAGGCCCGCGCGCTGTTCCAGCAGGCATCAGAAACCACGTAATCA
>JANNCX010000204.1:0-1797 GCA_031387145.1 Salinibacterium sp. | reverse complement strand
GCTTTGTCGGGCGCACCGGAACACGACGGCTCACGTTTCAAGGTGAGCGCAATTTTGGGGGAAGAGCAGTGAGCGGCGCAACGACCGGATCAAGCGAACTCATTCACTGGACGGCCGCCGAACTTTCCGCGGCGCTCATCGCGCGGGAGGTGTCATCCGTCGAGGCGACTCAAGCGCATCTCGACCGGATCGCCGCGGTAGATGGCGACGTTCATGCGTTCTTGCACGTGTCGGCAACCGCGCTAGACGGTGCCGCTGCGATTGATGCGCGCCGAGCAGCGGGGGAGCAACTGCACGAGCTCGCCGGTGTGCCGATTGCGATCAAAGATGTCTTGTGCACCATGGGCATGCCGTCTACCGCGGGCTCGAAGATTCTTGAGGGTTGGATCCCTCCCTATGATGCGACGCCTGTAGCACTGCTCAAGCAAGCGGGACTCATCGCGCTCGGCAAGACCAACATGGACGAGTTCGCGATGGGGTCGTCGACCGAGCACTCGGCATACGGCCCGACAAAGAACCCGTGGGACTTGACGCGAATTCCCGGCGGTTCCGGTGGCGGATCTGCGGCCGCGGTTGCCGCGTTCGAAGCTCCGCTTGCGCTCGGGTCTGACACGGGCGGGTCGATTCGCCAGCCTGCAGCCGTCACGGGATCGGTCGGCGTCAAGCCGACGTATGGCGGGGTTTCCCGCTACGGGGCAATCGCACTCGCGAGTTCTCTCGATCAGGTTGGACCGGTTTCGCGCACGGTGCTGGATGCAGCACTGCTCCACGACGTCATCGGCAAGCACGACCCGCGCGACTCGACCTCGCTGCGCACCGAGTGGCCGTCGTTCGCCGCGGCGGCAAGAGCGGGAGCGCTCGCGGAAAGCCTCGACGGCCTTCGCGTAGGCGTGGTCAAGCAACTCGATAGTCCGGGTTTTCAACCCGGGGTCTCGCAGCGGTTCCACGAGGCACTCGACCTCTTAACCGCGAATGGTGCCGAGATCGTCGAGGTTTCGGCTCCTCACTTCGAGTACGCCGTGGCTGCCTACTACGTGATTCTGCCGGCCGAGGCATCCAGCAATCTCGCGAAGTTTGACTCCGTGCGCTTCGGCATGCGCGTGAACCCTGTGGGCGGTGGAACGGTAGAAGACGTAATGTCTGCGACGCGTGAAGCGGGGTTCGGCCCCGAGGTCAAGCGCCGCATCATCCTCGGAACGTACGCGCTCTCGGCGGGGTACTACGACGCGTACTACGGCAGCGCGCAAAAGGTGCGCACGCTCATTCAGCAGGACTTTCACGCCGCATTCGAAAAGGCGGACGTGCTGGTCTCGCCATCCGCGCCCACAACCGCCTTCAAGTTTGGTGAGAAACTCGCCGACCCGATCGCGATGTATCTCAACGATGTCACGACGATTCCGGCCAACCTTGCGGGTGTTCCCGGAATGGGTTTGCCGATCGGGCTGGCCCCGGAGGACGGCCTGCCGGTCGGTTTCCAAATCATGGCGCCCGCTCGAGAGGATGCCCGGCTGTACTCACTTGGGGCAACGCTCGAGCGACTTCTCGAGCAGCAGTGGGGGCACACGCTGCTCTCGCGTGCGCCTCAACTCGGCTAGCTCGCGGTGAGCGTGGCTTTTGTCGCACGGCCCGGATCGACGACTCGCGGCTTGATCATCGGCACGCTCGCGTCGCTCATGTTCGGCACCTCCGGCGCGTTCATCAAGCCCGTGCTTGAGTCGGGCTGGAGCCCCGCGGCGGCGGTTGCGGTGCGTGCCGGGGTAGCGGGACTCGTGTTACTCCCGCTCGCGCTCGTCGCAG
>JANNCX010000078.1:0-2908 GCA_031387145.1 Salinibacterium sp. | reverse complement strand
CGCGGCGAGGGTGAGCTCGAGGTCGCGCTGCATGGGCGGCGTGAGGTAGGCCCGGTTGAGCACGATGTACGCGTAGCCCTCGCGGTCGACGTTGGCCAGGGTGGCGAAGACATGGAAGACATTCGCCAGCGCGCGCTCGATTGTGGTGCAGTCGAATCACTCGTAGTGGATGCTCGGCACGAGTTCGCGGACGACTTCCTTATGCCCGCCCTCAAAGCGAACGCGCTCTACCAGAAGCGCTACCCGCTCGTCTCTGCCCTCAGCCGACCCGTCATCGCGAAGCACCTCGCCATTACGGCGAAGGCTCTCGGAGCCGATAGTGTCGCGCACGGATGCACGGGCAAGGGCAACGACCAAGTTCGGTTCGAGGCGGCTGTCGCGGCTCTCGCTCCCGAACTGACAAGCATCGCGCCCGTGCGGGACCTCGCGCTCACGCGCGACAAAGCCATCATCTATGCGGAAGAGAACAACCTTCCGATTCGTCAATCGGAGAAGAACCCGTACTCGATCGACAAGAACGTGTGGGGTCGGGCCGTCGAGACGGGCTTCCTCGAAGATCCGTGGAACGCGCCCATCGAGGATCTGTACGAGTACACGATGGACCCCGCTGTGTCGAAGCCGGCCGATGAGGTCGTCATTACCTTCGCCGCGGGCATCCCCGTTGCAATCGACGGAGTCGGGATGACCGCGCTTGCGATCATCGAGAAGATGAACGAACTCGCGGGAAAGCATGGAGTGGGCCGTATCGACGTCGTCGAGGACCGCCTCGTGGGCATCAAGAGCCGCGAGGTTTACGAAGCGCCGGGAGCCATCGCGCTCATCGAGGCTCACGAAGCCCTCGAGAGCCTTACGCTCGAGCGCGACGTCAACCGTTTCAAGCGCGGCGTCGAGAGCGAGTGGGCGAACCTCGTCTATGACGGTCTGTGGTACTCGGGACTCAAGCGGTCGCTCGACGTGTTCATCGACGACACCCAGAAGTACGTGAGTGGCGACATCCGACTCAGTTTGCAAGGTGGCCGCGCGACCGTAACGGGCCAGCGAAGCGACCAGAGTCTCTACGACTTCAGCCTCGCGACGTACGACACGGGCGACACGTTCGATCAATCGCTCTCCAAGGGGTTCATCGAGATCTGGTCGCTCCCGTCCAAGATCTCGGCGCGCCGCGACCTGTCGGCCGGTTGAACCGAACCGCCGCCGGTTGAGCCCAACCCAGCCGGTTGAGCCCGAACCAGCCGGTTGAGCCCCGTCGAAACCCAAGGAGCCGAGTTGACACCCTCACGCAAGACCCGCGACGGTTCGCTGTGGGGTGCGCGCTTCACGAGCGGTCCTTCGCCCGAGCTCGCGCGCTTGAGTCGATCCACCCACTTTGATTGGCAACTAGCGCTTTACGACATTGCGGGGTCTCACGCACACGCGAAGGCGCTCGCTGCTGCCGGCTACTTGACGGCAACGGAAGAAGAAGCGACTCACGCGGGACTCGACGAAGTCGTGCGCCGTATCGAGTCGGGTGAGCTCGTTGCGCATCCCGACGACGAAGACGTGCACGGCGCGCTCGAGGCGGCGCTCATCGCGGTTGTGGGAGTAGATCTCGGGGGGCGCCTTCGCGCTGGTCGAAGCCGCAATGACCAGATCGCGACGCTCATCCGGATGTACTTGCTCGACCACTCGAGCGTGATCGGCGATCTTGTGGTCGACCTCATCGACGCCATCAACGCCCAGGCGGAGAAGGCGGGCGCGGCGATCATGCCTGGACGCACGCATCTGCAGCACGCACAGCCCGTGCTGCTCGCCCACCACCTCCTGGCGCACGCGTGGCCGCTCGTACGCACGCTCGAGCGCTTGCGAGACTGGCGAGTTCGGGCATCCACTTCTCCGTATGGGGCTGGGGCGCTCGCCGGCAGCAGTCTCGGTCTCGACCCCGCGCTCGTTGCGCACGAGCTCGGGCTGACCCGACCAGCGGAGAACTCGATCGACGCGACCGCGAGCCGCGATGTCGTGGCGGAGTTCGCGTTTATCGCGGCTCAACTCGGGATCGATCTCTCGCGCTTTGCGGAAGAGATCATTATCTGGAACACACGCGAGTTTGGGTTTGTTCGACTCGACGATGGGTATTCGACGGGGTCGTCGATCATGCCGCAGAAGAAGAATCCCGACATCGCCGAACTCGCGCGCGCAAAGTCGGGTCGACTCATTGGCAACCTAACGGGTCTGCTCGCGACCCTCAAGGCGCTCCCGCTCGCGTACAACCGCGACCTTCAAGAAGACAAGGAGCCCGTCTTCGACTCGGTCGAGACTCTCGAGGTGCTCTTGCCCGCGTTTACCGGAATGGTCTCGACTCTCACCTTTGACACCGAGCGCATGGCCGCTCTTGCTCCGCAGGGCTTTTCGCTCGCAACGGATGTCGCGGACTGGCTCGTTCGGCAACGAGTGCCGTTTCGCGAGGCCCACGAAATCAGTGGAGCTCTTGTGCGCTTGTGCGAAGAGAACGGTCTCGAACTCCACGAGCCGACGGATGAACAGTACCTCGAGATCTCGCCCCACCTCACGGCTGGCGTGCGCGACGTGCTCACGATCGAGGGGTCTGTGCGCAGTCGCACGGGTGCGGGCGGCACGGCGCCCGAACGCATCGCCGAACAACACATCGAACTCACCGCGCGCGTGCGCGAGCTAACGAACAGGAGCCGGGCATGACCCTCGATAAGGACCAAGACCCGGGCTGGTGGCGGCGCGGCATGACGAAGCGCGCGCAAGTGATCATCGTTGCGATCGCGGTCGTCGCGCTTATCGGTGCGGTCGCTCTGATGGCCGTCAACGGCATTTCGTTCTTCTAGAAGCAAGCACACTCGTCGCGCTCCGCTACGGTTGACAGCGTGCCAGCAGCAGCAATTTCGCAAGCGAACGACTCGAC
>JANNCX010000388.1:0-7553 GCA_031387145.1 Salinibacterium sp. | reverse complement strand
GCGCGTTCTTCGTCGCGGGACAGATCTATGAATACGCGCTACTCGTAAGTGAGCACGTCACGCTCAATAGCGACTCGTACGGATCGGTGTTCTACTTCACGACCGGATTCCACGGCCTCCATGTCACGGGTGGCCTCATCGCGTTCTTGCTCATCATCGGGCGCGGGTTCGCAGTCAAGAACTTTGGACACAAAGAGGCGACGAGCGCCATCGTCGTCTCCTACTACTGGCACTTCGTCGACGTCGTGTGGATCGGCCTGTTCGCGGTCATCTACCTCCTCAAATGAGAATCGGAACCAAACGCACCATGGCGAAGTCAACAAAAGCTACTCGCGCGCAGCGTCCTTCTGGTCGCCGCCACCCTCTCGCAACCGTCGCCCTCCTGACGATCGGCCTACTCAGCACGGGTGGCGTGTATGCGCTCTTCACTACGAGCGCGACCGCCGAGACGAGTGCCGCCGCCGACGCCCAGATCGCCGAGGGCGGCAAGCTCTTCGCCGCCAACTGCGCGACGTGCCACGGTATGGCCCTCCAGGGCACGACTCAAGGCCCGAGCCTCATCGGCATTGGCGCGGCTTCGGTGGACTTCCAAGTTGGTACGGGTCGGATGCCCCTGGCCGCAACCGGTCCGCAGGCTGAGCAAAAGCCCGTGCAATTCACTCCCGAACAAGTCGCAGCCCTCGCGGCTTACGTCGCCTCGCGCGGCGCTGGCCCAGCGATCCCTGACGAGAGTGACCTCGTCGGCACGGACGCCGCGATCGGTGCCGAGCTCTTCCGCATCAATTGCGCGATGTGCCACAACGTCGCGGGCGCTGGCGGTGCTCTCACGGAGGGCAAGTACGCTCCCCCGCTCGGCGGCGTTGAGGCCGTCCATGTCTACGAAGCGATGGTCACAGGCCCGCAAAACATGCCCGTGTTCAACGACGACAACATTTCTCCCGAAGACAAAGCCAACATCATCAGCTACTTGAAGTTCCTCGACGAGACACCGTCTGTAGGTGGATTCGGACTCGGTGACATCGGGCCCGTGTCCGAAGGCTTGTTCATCTGGATTTTCGGACTCGGGGCGATCGTGGCAATCACGGTCTGGCTCACGGCAAAGTCCAACTGAGCAATTCGGCACGTTGTGACGGTTGAAGGGAAAAGCATGGCGAAGGACCACGGAGACACTAGCGGCACTGCCGCGGGCTCCACTGTCGAGAAGTACGGCGATAACCTGCCGTCGTCCGGCACTGCAGTTGTCGTCTCCGACGAAGTACCCAACCCGGGATTCGAGCCATACCGCGCGCGAGTGGCAGACCTCGACCCGAAGGTTGAAGCACAGCAAGAGCGTCGCGTTTCGGCTCTCTTCCTCGTGTCGATTATCGGCAGCGTCCTCGCGGTCGTCGTGTACATCGCGTTCCCGATCATCCCGGGCAATCTCGAATCGGTTCGTCTCAATAACCTCTTCTTGGGCCTCGCGATCACGCTCGGCCTCATGGGAATTGGCGTCGGCGCAATTCACTGGTCGAAGGCGCTCATGGACGGCCACGACCTGGTCGAATACCGCCACGGCACGCGCGGTACCGACGCGACGCGACAAAAGGCGATCGACGTCTTCACGCTCGGAAACAAGGAATCCGGCTTCACTCGCCGCAAGCTCATCCGCAACACCCTCATCGGGGCGCTCGTTGTGAGCCCACTGCCCGCTGTCGTGCTGTTCCGCGATCTCGCACCCGCTGCCGACCCCGTGGCTCTTCTCAAGCACACGCTGTGGGAGAAGGGCACGCGTCTCACGCGCGACCCCTCCGGAACGCCCATCCGCGCGTCCGAAGTCACGCTCGGTTCGGCCTTCCACGTGATCCCTGAGGGACTGAACGAGTCGCACGAGAAGCTCGAGGAGAAGGCGAAAGCCGCCGTTCTCCTCATGCGCCTCAAGCCAGAAGACCTGAATCCGTCTCCGGGTCGCGAGGACTGGAGCTATGCGGGAATCGTCGCCTATTCCAAGATTTGCACACACGTCGGATGCCCCGTCGCTCTGTATGAGCAACAGACTCACCACTTGCTGTGCCCGTGTCACCAGTCGCAGTTCGACATCACTCGCGAAGCGCTCGTGATCTTCGGCCCCGCGAAACGACCGCTGCCACAATTGCCCATCACCGTCGACGAGGAAGGCTACTTGGTCGCTCGCAGCGACTTCACCGAGCCCGTCGGACCAAGCTTCTGGGAGCGCAAGCTATGACGACCACCGACGAACGGCCTGTAGCCGTTGTTGTTCCCGCCTCGAAGGGCCAGCGATTCGCGGGTTGGGCGGGCAACTACATCGACGAGCGCACGAGCATCTCGGGCCTCGTAAAGGAGCTCGGGCGCAAGATCTTCCCCGACCACTGGTCGTTCATGCTCGGCGAGGTCGCGCTCTATAGCTTCATCGTTATTCTGCTCTCGGGAACGTTCCTGACGTTCTTCTTCCAGGCTTCGATGGTTCCCGTCATCTACGAAGGTGCGTGGGTTCCCCTCAAGGGCATCGAGATGTCCGCTGCAATGGCATCGACGCTCGACTTGTCGTTCGACATCCGCGGTGGACTGCTCATGCGTCAAGTGCACCACTGGGCCGCGCTGTTGTTCGTGGCATCCATTGGGCTGCACATGCTGCGTGTGTTCTTCACGGGCGCCTTCCGTAAGCCGCGCGAGATCAACTGGATCATCGGGTTCGTGCTCTTCGTACTCGCGATGGCCGAAGGCTTCACGGGCTACTCGCTTCCGGATGACTTGCTCTCGGGCAACGGCTTGCGCATCATCGACGGAATGGTAAAGGGCATACCGCTCATCGGAACGTGGATCTCGTACTTGCTCTTCGGCGGCGAGTTCCCTGGCACCGACATCGTCGGACGCCTCTACGTATTGCACATCCTGCTGTTGCCCGCGATTCTCGTGGCCGCGCTTGGCGTACACATGCTATTGCTCATCATCAACAAGCACACTCAGTTTGCGGGCCCCGGACGCACCAACGACAACGTCGTCGGTGTGCCAATCATGCCCGTGTTTGCCGCGAAGGCCGGTGGATTCTTCTTCATCATCTTCGGCGTCATCATGGCCATCGCGTCGCTCTTCCAGATCAACCCCGTGTGGGTCTACGGGCCCTACGACCCCTCCCCTGTCTCGGCAGGAACCCAACCCGACTGGTACATCGGTTTCGCCGATGGCGCGCTGCGCCTCGTTCCCCCGGGCTGGGAGATCGAGTTGTGGGGCGCGACGCTGTCGCTCAACATCATGGTGCCGCTGCTCGTACTGCCAATCTTCCTGGCGCTCGTTGCTCTTTACCCCTTCGTTGAAGGCTGGATCACGGGTGACCAACGCGAGCACCACATCGCCGACCGTCCGCGTAACGCTCCCACGCGAACCGCGATCGGCACGGCCGGCGTCGTGTTCTACGCGGTTCTGTGGGCCGCAGCGAGCTCCGACCTCATCGCGACGCACTTCAAGGTCACGATCGAAGGGGTGATCATCGCGTGCCAGGTTCTCCTGATCATCGGCCCGATTATCGGGTACCACGTGGCCAAGCGAGTGTGCCTTGCTCTGCAGAAGAAGGATCGCGAGATCGCGCTCCACGGTTACGAGTCAGGTCGTATCGTGCGCTTGCCAGGCGGCGAATACATTGAGGTACACGAGCAGCTCGACGACTTCGAGCGCTGGAAGCTCGTGAGCTTCACTGACTACAAGCCGCTCATGATTCGCCCCAATGCACGAGGACAAATCACTGTGCGTCAACGGATCCGTGCGGCACTCTCCGGTTGGTTCTTCGAGGACCGCATCGAGCCGGTGTCGAAGACCGAAATCGAGCGCTCGGGCGCCCACTAAACAGTCTTGACGAGGCGACGACCAGTTCGCCTCGCTCGTCAGAGGTGCTTGCGCATTGCCTCAATCAGTTGAGCCACTGTTGGTGCCCCCGCGAATCCTTCGTCAGTCGGGTACACGCGGCACGCAAGATTGACGGTTCGCTCACCATTCGGAAAACAGTCGGTACCATCCAGAAGAATCGTCGGCGACCCCGCGAATTTAACCTCCGCTGCCTCAGCGCTCGAGCTCAATCGACGAAAAGCCACTTCATCACCGCTGCGGCCGAGTGCGGCGAGAGCAGCCTTCACCCGATTTCCAGCCTCAATCCAATTGGGGCAATCGTCAATGTGAAGAATCTCTATCCGCATGCCCTATCGCACCTGCGCTAGTCGAAGGTGCGCTTCAGAAAGTCCGCGGTCGAGTGGTAGCCGAGGCGCTCGTAGAAGTCAGCCGATCGCCGGCTTGCGACCGTGAGTTGCTTGACGTCGCGCTCCCGACAGATTCGTTCGACGGCCTCGATCAACGCCGTGCCGATGCCCGTGGCGCGGTGCTCGTCGTCCACTACAAGCTCCTGAAGCTGCGCGGACCGCCCGTTCGTGTGCAAGAGCGGACTCACCGTTGTGAGCACGTAGCCGAGCACGAGTCCCGCCGAATCGTGCACCACGAGAAATACCGAAGTCGAGTCATCCGCTACCAAGAACGCGAAGCTCTCGTCGAACGCGGCGCGATCCGGTGCGTAGGTTGACGCAAGCTGCTTGAGCAGTACAAACACTCGATCCGCGTCGCCGAGTTGGGCGTCGCGAATCATGGTTTCGTTAGCGCGCGAAATATCCGCGGTAGTACTCATAGACCCACCCCACCACGCTCACGATCAGAATGGCGGCACCGATGAAGGCGATCCAAGGGCCAATCGCAAGGCCAAGAACCATGAGTGCTGCGGCGCTCGCGAGGGTTATCGGCCACCAGCTCCACGGGCTGAAGTGCCCTTGCTCAGCGTCGCCGTCGTCAATGTTGGCTTCGAGCCGGTCCTCAGGAAGTTCGCCCCCCTGCGAGCGGTGAATCCGCGCGAGGTAGAACGCGATAAGCACTGCGAGAATGCCCGAGAGGAGCATCCCGATCGAACCGACCCACTCTACTTGCTGCCACCAAACGATCGTGGAGTCCCACGCGTCGAGCAGCGACCACATTGTGTACAGCGCAGCGCAGAAGGAGAAGAATACCGCGAGAATCCAGAACAGTCGAGCGTTGGTTCCCATGGTTACTTCACCTTCTTGTCGCTCAGGTCAAAGACATCTTCGTCGGGGGCATCCTTAAACGGACCGACCCCCAGGGGCATTCCCACCTCCGGATGATTGAGGTCGAACGCGGGATGTTCGGAGCGAATACGCGGGATCGACGTGAAGTTGTGGCGCGGCGGCGGGCAGCTCGTGGCCCACTCGAGTGACCGCGAGTAGCCCCACGGGTCATTGACGGTCACCTTGGGCGCGCGTCGCGCCGTGATGTACACGTTGTACAAGAACGGGATCATCGAGATCGCGAGAATCGCGGCGCCTACGGTCGAGATCTGGTTCATCCACGTAACGCCGTCCTCTTCGAGGTACGTACGGTAACGACGCGGCAGGCCAACGACACCGATCCAATGTTGGATGAGGAATGTCATGTGGAAACCGATGAACAAGAGCCAGAAGTGCACCTTGCCGAGGCGGTCGTTGAGCATCTTGCCCGTCCACTTGGGCCACCAGAAGTAGAACCCGCTGAACATCGCAAATACGACTGTGCCGAACACGACGTAGTGGAAGTGAGCCACGACGAAGTAAGTGTCAGAAACGTGGAAGTCGAGCGGCGGCGACGCGAGAATCACGCCCGTGAGTCCGCCGAACGTAAAGGTGACGAGAAAGCCGATCGCCCACAGCATGGGTGACTCGAACGTCACGGAACCGCGCCACATCGTGCCGATCCAGTTGAAGATCTTCACACCCGTCGGTACTGCGATGAGCATTGTGAGAAGCGCGAAGAACGGCAAGAGAACGGAACCTGTCACGTACATGTGGTGAGCCCACACCGTGATCGACAGCGCAGCAATCGCTATCGTCGCGAAAATAAGCGTTCGGTAACCGAAGATCGGCTTGCGGCTAAACACCGGCAGCACTTCAGAGATGATTCCGAAGAACGGCAACGCAATGATGTAGACCTCTGGATGCCCGAAGAACCAGAACAAATGTTGCCAGAGAATCACGCCACCGTTGGCAGGGTCATAGATGTGTGCACCAAAGACGCGGTCGGCGCCGAGGGCGAAGAGAGCGGCGGCGAGCACCGGGAATGCCATGAGCACGAGCAGCGACGTGACAAGCGTGTTCCACGTGAAGATCGGCATGCGGAACATTGTCATTCCCGGCGCGCGCATCGTAATGATGGTCGTGATGAAGTTGACTGCACCGAGAATGGTTCCGAAACCGCTCAATGCGAGACCGAACACCCACATGTTGGCGCCAAACCCGGGCGAGAACGTCGTGCTCGAGAGCGGAGCGTACGCGAACCAACCGAACGCGGCTGCGCCTTGCGGCGTGAGGAATCCCGCGACCGCGATGAGGCTACCGAAGTTGAAGAACCAATACGCGAGAGCGTTGAGGCGCGGGAACGCGACGTCTGGGGCACCGATCTGGAGCGGCATGAGCACGTTCGCGAACCCTGCAAAGAGCGGTGTAGCGAACATGAGCAACATGATCGTGCCGTGCATCGTGAAGAGCTGGTTGTATTGCTCGCCCGTCGCGACGACAGAGAGTCCTGGGGTGAAGAGCTGGGCGCGCATAACGAGCGCCATGACGCCGCCGAGCATGAAGTAAATGAACGACGTGATTAAGTAGAGGTAGCCGATGACCTTGTGGTCGGTCGACGTGATCCAGCTAACGATGACGTTGCCCTTGCGTTCAGCTGACGGTGAAACGCCAGGAGTTCTCGTCGGCGCGGTGACGACGGGAGCGGGTCGCGAAAGTGTGGTCGTCATCGTGGTTATCCCTCGTCGCCCGTGGTACCGCCGTTACCCGGCAGATTCTGGTTCACGTTGTATTCGCCGCTCAACTGACCGTCAAATCCGGCCTCGCGCTGACCCTCAACGTATGCGTCGTAGTCCTCCTGCGAGACAATTTCAACGGTAAAGAGCATGAGCGAGTGGTATTCGCCACACAACTCGGCACACTTGCCCTGATACTCACCGATCTTGGTAGGCGTGAAGTACGAGTAATTCGTCTTGCCGGGAATCATGTCTTTCTTGTACAAGAAGTCAATGATCCAGAACGAATGGATGACGTCTCTCGACTCGATCTTGACCTCGACACTCTTGTCGACGGGCAAAACCAGCACGGGAAGCGAGTCAGTGTTGATCGTGCCGTCTTCGTTGAAGTCGGCTTGCACGCCAGCGCTGTAGACGTCATCCGTGACGTAGTTGAAGTCCCACGACCAACGCTTGCCAAATACCTCAATCTTGACGTCGGGGTCGGCGACTTTTTGCTCGATGGCAATTTGGTCGCGAGCAGTAAACGCAAAGAATCCGAGCACCAGGATGAGCGGAACGATCGTGTAGAACACCTCGATCGGCATGTTGTAGCGCAATTGAGCAGGCAAGCCCGTCTGGCCCTTGCGGCGGCGGTAAACGACCGCGGCCCAGATGATGAGACCCCACGTGAGGACGCCAACTGCGAGCAAGACGATCCACGACGTCACCCACAAGCCGATGATGC
>JANNCX010000387.1:0-4294 GCA_031387145.1 Salinibacterium sp. | reverse complement strand
AATACATCGATGCCATCCGCGAGAACGTGATCCACCCAATGGCAGTCCAGATGAGGCTACCGAGGGCGATCAAGCCCGTCACGGTCGCGACACCTGCGCCCGCCGCGACGGCCGCACTCATGTCTTCTACACTCACGATTCCGTCTTCGCCGATCATTCCTGGAATCGCCGTGTTCACGATGTCGACGAGCGCCAAGATGACGGCGGGTCGCGAGGCAAACCAGATCGCCGTGATCGAAAAGCCAACATAAACGGCCGCAAACACTGCGAATAGTGCTTGATAACTCATGCCCGCCGAAAGGAGAAGTCCGTTTCGGTCGAGAAAGTGCATCCACACACGCACAGGGAATAGAGCTCGTCCGCGCTGAGCGAGAGCCTTGACGCGCGTGAGGTTCGACGTCATGCGCCCATCTTGTCAGACGGAACTTGCTCGGCTTTGATAGGTCGCGCGCGCCGTGCAATTGGCCAAGCGAGCAGGGCAATGGCCGTCGAAAGTGCTAGAGCGGCGGCAAAGCCCATCCCCGTTGTCGCTCCGAACGCCGTGAAGATGAGACCTCCGAGTGCGATCGCGATCGCGGCGCCCGTCGAGTCCGCGATCGATAGCGCGGCGGAATTGAAACCCTCGTTGTGCCGACCCGAATAAGCAAGCACGAGCGTCGACAGACGCGGGTAGACGAGCCCCATGCCGAAGCCCGCAACGAGCCATCCGGCCGCGGCAATGAAGGGGGACAAGACAAACAATGCCGTCACGAATTGCACGGCAATGCCTACGCTCAGGCTCGCCGCGCCAATGCTCACGATTGCCTCATGGCTCGCCTCGACGCGGCCCTGGATATAAGAACCCGCGGCCCACGAGACGGCACCGACCGTGAGCATGAAGCCAGCAAGCCACGGCGCGAGTCCATAGTTCACGGTGAACAAGAAGGGCAAGTACACCTCCACCGAGAAGAACGCGGCGGCAACGATCGCGCGCACCGCGATTGTTGCGGGGAGTCCAGCGCGAGCCAAGAGAGTTCCTGCGGGAAGGAGGGGCCGCACGGCGACAACGACAATCGCGATTGCGACGAGAGCGGCGAGCCACGCGAACTGCGGTGCGGCCTCTGCCCCCAGCGAGATCGTGAGCACGCCCACGGCGACCGCGATCGACAAGGGGATCGCCCAACGGCGCGATGTTGCATCCGTCGATGAAGGCACTGTTCGGAGTTCGCGTATGGCGGGCACGATCGCAATCGACGCAACCATCACGAGCACTCCGACGCCCAAGAAGACCCAATGCCAGCTGGCCGCTTGAGCGACGATTCCCGCGAAAGGCGGTCCGATGAGCGAGGGCAACACCCACGCTGCGGCGAATGCACCGAAGACTCGCGGATGCAGCGCCGCCGGATACAACCGAGCGACCATGACATACAGCGCGACATTGATGCCGCCTGCGCCGAGTCCTTGCAGAAACCGCCCGGCGACGAAGATGTCCATGGCGCCTGCCGTGCCAGATAGTAAGAGCCCGAGCAGGAAGATCGCTATCGAGGCGAGAAGTGGAGGCGTCGGTCCCGAGCGATCGGACCACTGACCCACGGCGACCATACCGATAATGCCCGCGACAATCGTCGCTGAGAACGCGACGGAATAGAGAGATTCCCCGTTCAAATCGGCGCTGATGATGGGCATGATCGTCGTAACTGCGAGGGTCTCGAATGCTCCGAGAAAGACGAGCGCACTCGACCCGATCGTCGTCCAGCGGTACTTCGCTGAGAAGAGTCCAACGGGCGAAGTCACTCGTCCACTATTGCACGAGCGCCGCGCTGAGTCGTAGGGATAGCCTTGACGCATGTGCCGAAGCATCCACACCCTGCACAACTTCGAGCCCGCCGCGAACGACGAAGAAGTGCGCGCCGCCGCTTTACAATTCGTGAGAAAGATCAGCGGAGCGACGAAGCCGTCGCGCGCGAACGAAGAGGCGTTCAACCGGGCCGTGCGCGAAATCGCACACATCACGGCGCACCTCCTTGAAGACCTCGTCGCAACCGTGCCTCCCAAGGATCGCGAGATCGAGGCAGCGAGGGCGCGCGAGCGTTCCGCAAAGAGATATGCGACGGCCTAGCGCGCGTAGCAGTCGACAATGAGGCTCCCGCGAACCTCGCGCAGTCGCTCGATCACGCGCTCCACTAGGGCTGCAGACACGCCCGCGGCTTGAATGTCCCACGGTCCGATCGGCTGCAGCTTGCCGCATCGGATTCGGATCACCTCCCACCCCGCTTGACGCAGTAAGCGGTCTTTGCGAAGGTCGACTGGCTCGCGCGTGCCCACGTGCTCGAGCCCATCGCGCCCCGTCGTGTCGTACTCGATCGCGACGCGCAGCTCGGCAAGCGCGAGATCGGGCCACACCTCGAGGTGCTCGAAGAACGGCCGCGCCACTCGCACGGCGTTGTGATTCGCGTCGAACTCGAGGCGCGCAGACAGCATCATGCGCAATCTCGCTTCTGCAGCGGATGCGACGCGCGGCGCGCACTCACTCACGAAGGCTTCCCCGACGCCAATGCCAACCGCTCGCGACTTCTGGCACAGGCGCCGCGCGGGCTTCGGTTTGCTCGAAGGCCTGCGCCCGACGGCTCCCACCGCGCACTCGGGACACCACGTGCTGCGCCGACGCGACCGGCCTGGGCGTTGTCGCTGTTCCCACGGCGTCGCGATGAATTGGTGGCCCACGTCACACTGCCACAGCAGCCACACGTCTGCAGCCGGCGGTACTTGAGTGAGGGTCACGCCACCGTTGAGGTCGGGGTGGTAATGCCTGATGAGCACCGGGTACCGTTCCCAGTCCCCTCGAAACTCGCCGACGGAATACGGCACGTCGCGGCTCTTCGACCACTGTCTGCGCGCCCACCACGCCTGCACTTGCTCGGGCATGCGAAAACGCTAACGCGTGCCACCGACGCTAGGCTCAGCTTCACGATGTCCCCTCGCCACACCCTCCTCGCGCTGCTCGTCGTGATCATTTGGGGCGCGAACTTTGTCGTCATCGACGCGGGACTTGAGGGAGTACCCCCGTTCGTCTTTCTCGCGCTGCGGTTCGTGGTCGTTGCGATCCCCGCGGTGTTTTTTATCAAGCCGCCCGGCATCGGCTGGCGCTCCGTTCTCCTCATCGGAACGTTCTTGAGCCTCGGCCAGTTCGTGCTTATGTATCTCGCGCTCGCGCTCGGAATGCCACCCGGCCTCGCGTCGCTCCTGCTTCAAGTTCAAGTGATCTTCTCGCTCGTGATTTCGGCGGTGTTCTTGCGCGAACACCCCACGAGGCGCCAAGTCATCGGTGTGTCGATCGGGATGCTCGGGCTCGCGATCGTCATCGCTGGACACAGCGCCGTGGCTCCGTGGCTCCCCCTCGTCATCATGATGGGCTCCGCCCTCTCGTGGGCGATCGGCAACGTGCTCGCACGGCGAGCGAAAGCCGCCTCTGGGCTCTCACTCGTCGTGTGGTCGGGATTGGTCGTGCCGCTGCCAAGCCTCGCGCTCGCGATGGTCGTGGACTCCCCCGCGATCGTGTGGGAGTCTCTCACGCACTTGCCGTTGGTCGCGATACTTTCGACCGTCTACACGGCGGTCGCGGCATCCCTCATCGGATACGGCATTTGGAACACGCTGCTCGCCAAATACCCCACGAGCGCGGTCGTGCCCTTCACACTGCTCGTGCCCGTCGTGGGAATTCTCGCGGCGTGGGCGGTTCAAGGCGAGCTACCAACAACGACCGAACTCATCGGCGGGGCGATCATGCTCGCTGGCCTCGCGGCCGCGGTCGTGCAGCGGTGGCGTCGCGGGCAAGTTGCTCCCGCTGGGGTGACGCTGCCGCCAGACTGACGGTTGGGTGCTCACGACTGATCGTCGACGGGTCGAAAGAATCCCCACACCTGGTTCGACAGCTCGCCCGCCGCGAAGGTCGTCGTGCGGCCGTCTTGCGTCATCGAGTAGACGGGAATCCGGTGCTCCTGTGTCGGATGGTACGGATGCCGCACCGTCACCATCTCGCCCTCGTCGTGCCACGAGCATCCCCATGGATTCACGCCGTCGATCTCGATCGGGTCACCGTCGAGAACGACGCCGACAGCGACCCAGTTGGTGCTACTCGAGAAGGTCAAGACTCACCTCGATGCTGTCGTGTACTTCGATGCCTTCGGCCACGCGAATCGCCTTCTTCACGGGAAGGACGTAGCTCTTTGCCTTGGTGTCGGGAAAGATCGAGGTCTGCCACGTCGAGCCACCAACGCTGACACTCACTCGAACCGATCCAAAGCCGTGCGGCATT
>JANNCX010000180.1:0-3076 GCA_031387145.1 Salinibacterium sp. | reverse complement strand
CGTCGTGGCGCGTAGCGACGGGTCTCGGCGGTGCGCCGCTGCTCGGCATCGTGTTCGGCCTCGGGTGGGCTCCCTGCATCGGTCCAACGCTCACGGCGGTGTACGCGATCGCCCTCGACGGCGGCGATCCACTGCGGGGCGCGCTGCTCGGGCTCGCGTTTTGCCTCGGGCTGGGCATCCCATTCCTGCTTGTCGCTCTCGGGCTCGGGTGGGTCACGGGTTCCGTCGCGTGGCTCAAGCGGCACGTCCGGGTCATCAACATCGTCGGCGGTGCGATGCTCATCGCGATCGGACTGCTCATGGTCACGGGCGTATGGCGAGTAGTCATCTCGAACCTCGGGTCGGTGATCGGTGGATTCAACACGCCCCTCTGATCACATCGACGCCCCTCGACCCGACACGCAAGCGACCGACACAATCACGCAGCCGCAACTGAACTTCGTCGGCTACGTTAGGTTCTTCTGGCGTCAGCTCACAAGCATGCGCACAGCCCTGTTCTTGCTATTGCTGCTCGCGGTCGCGGCGATTCCCGGTTCGCTCGTGCCTCAAGTGAGCTCTGACCCCAACGGCGTCATCCAGTTCAAGGCGAAAAACCCGGGCATCACCCCCGTGCTCGAGTTCTTCCAGGTCTTCACGACCTACAGCTCGGTGTGGTTCTCGGCGATCTACCTCTTGCTTTTCGTGTCACTCATCGGCTGCGTCATCCCGCGCACGAAGCATCATTTCGATGCGCTGAGGGCCCGACCGCCCAAGACGCCCGCGCGCTTGTCTCGACTCGACGGCTTCACGACGAGGCCCTTAGTGACGGATGCCGCGACCGCAGTAAAGACGGCGACGCTGTTGTTGCGGGCTCAGGGCTATCGCACCGAGGTCTACGGCGAGTCCGTGAGCGCCGAGCGTGGATACCTCCGCGAGACGGGCAACCTCGTGTTTCACACGGCGCTCATCGGAGTGCTCGTGAGCGTCGGCATCGGGGGCGGGTTCGGCTACTCGGGTCAGCGCGTCGTCGTCGAGGGTGATGCATTTATCAACTCGCTCGCGAGTTACGACTCGTTTAACCCCGGCCGTTTCTTCACTGACTCGGCTCTCGAGCCGTACACGCACGCGCTCGACTCGTTCGACGTCACGTATGAACAGGCGAATCTCGACGCTCTCGGTCAGCCCATCGACTTCACGGCGAACGTGACCGCGACGAGCCGCGGCGCCGAACCCGTCGAGAGCACCGTTCGGGTCAACGAGCCCCTCGGGTTCGGCGGCACTCAGGTTTATCTCTTGGGCAACGGATACGCGCCGCACGTTGTCGTGCGAGACCCCGAAGGCACCGTGATCTTCTCACAACCCGTGGCTTTCTTGCCGCAAGACGGAAACCTCACGAGCCTCGGAATCATCAAGATCCCCGACGGGCTCGACGAGCAGCTGGGCATGCGCGGCTTTCTCTACCCCACGACAGTGAAGCTATCTTCGGGCGCGCTTGCCTCGAATTACCCCGACCTCATCAACCCGACCCTCACGCTCGAGATCTACCAAGGCGACCTCGGTCTCGACAACGGTCTTGGGTCGAATGCGTACGCGCTCAACACCGATTCGCTCACGCAAATCGCGGGTCGCCAGTCGGATGCGCCGACGATCGCCCTCGGCGTCGGCGACTCGATCGACCTCCCCAACGGCCTCGGTAGCATCGAGCTCACCGCGATTCCCCGCTTCGCGTCGTTCGATGTGCACCACGATCCGTCCGGCACCTGGGTGCTTCTCTTCGCCGTTCTCGTGCTTGGCGGCCTTGTGACGAGCTTGTTCATCCCGCGTCGAAGAGTGTGGATCAAAGTGGTCGGCGACACGATCGAATACGCGGGACTCGCACGCGGCGACGACTCAGCGCTCGCGGGCGCTGTCGCCGATCTTGCCGACCGTCACTCGGGGCTTAAGGTGGACAAGTGACTGAGTCCCTCGTGTCGTACTCCCTTCTCGCGGTCTACTCGGCGATGGCCGTATATACCCTCGCGTTCATCGCCTTTACGCTCGATCTCGCGCGTCGGAGCGCAGTGGATGCCACGTCTCCTGCCCCAGCGAAGCGCCCTCGTTTCGCGCGCGCAGCCATGGCGCTCACCGTCATCGCGTGGGTGTTCCACGTCGCCGCGGCCGTCATGCGTGGACTCGCGGCCGGCCGCGTGCCATGGGCGAACATGTTCGAGTTCACCCTCACGGCGACCGCGATCATCGTGGGTGTCTTTCTCGCGCTGCAGTTCTGGCAAGATCTGCGCTTCCTCGGGGTGTTCATCACGGGCTTCACGCTCATCGCACTCGGGGTCGCGACCGTCAACTTCTACGTCGATGTCGTACCGTTGCCGCCAGCGCTGCAGTCGTTCTGGCTCGTCATTCACGTCTTCGTCGCGAGTCTCGGCACGGGGTTCTTCGCCGTGGGTGCCGCCCTCTCGGTCGTGCAGCTGCTGCAAGCGCGCAGGGCCGCGGGGCGCGCTGCAGGTCTCAAGTTTCTCGACACCCTGCCCGACGCCGACAAGCTCGAGGCGCTCGCGTTCCGCGTCATCGTCATCGGTTTCGTGTTCTGGACCTTCACTCTCATGGCCGGCGCAATTTGGGCCGAGCGCGCGTGGGGTCGCTACTGGGGCTGGGACACGAAAGAGGTCTGGACCTTCATCATCTGGACGATCTTCGCTGGGTACATCCACGCTCGAGCGACTCGCGGATGGCGCGGCTCACGATCGGCATGGCTCGCGATTATCGGCTTCAGTGCAGTGGTCTTCAACTTCACGATCGTGAACCTGTTCTTCAAGGGACTGCACGCGTACTCGGGGCTTTAACTCAAGGCGGGTTGAGTAGCGCGAAGTGCGTATCGAAACCGCGGTCGCAAGGCTGGTTGAGTAGCGCGCTGGAGCTAAAGGAATCGCAAGGCGATTCTGCGACGCCAGCGCCGACCCAGCTGCGCTGGGGCGGGTACGAAGGGCGTATCGAAACCGCGGTCGCAAGGCTGGTTGAGTAGCGCGCTGGAGCTAAAGGAATCGCAAGGCGATTCTGCGACGCCAGCGCCGACCCACCAGCGCAGGGGCGGGTACGAAGGGCG
>JANNCX010000319.1:0-5671 GCA_031387145.1 Salinibacterium sp. | reverse complement strand
AACGCGATCGCGATGAGCAACTTAGGCAACACGAGCTCGGGTCGCCCGATAGCTGCATCCGCTGGAATGCTCCACGCTGCGCCGAAGGGCGTCCAGGCTGCGACAGCTGCGACTCGTCGCATGATCGGGAGCCCTCGACTTCCCCAGTCGATCGTCGCCAGGATCGCGAGAAGCGGCGCAAGCACGGCGATTATCGCGATGACCGCAATGCCCGAGATCTCGCGAGCGCGGCGCGCTGAGAGGAAGAAGGATGCGGCCGCCGCCGAAACTCGCGCCCCCAGTACACACGTCGCGATGATGAGTACCGCGGCAACTACGGCGAGCGCCATCACGGACGGATCCCGGCTCCACGTCACGACCTGAGCGACCGCGAAGACCGTGACAACGAGCGACGGGACGCTCACGAGGGCAGCGATCGCAAGGGCGAACGAGAGCCGAGTCGTGTGGATGCCGAACAAACTGAATCGACGCGGGTCGAGAGTGTCATCGATCCCGAACGCGAGGGGCAATAGCAGAAACCCCAGCACGACGATCGCACCGAACACCACGACCATCGTGCGAGCGATCTCGGGAGTCGCGAATCTCAGAGCTACCAGACCCGCGGCGACGAATGCTGCGAGCCCGAGTCCGTAGAGCAAGGCCACGAGCATCCCGAGCAATTGAACGGGGCTGCGCCGAAAGGTGTTGGCGAGAAGCGTCAGCTTCAATCGGAGAAGCTGTGCAACCACTCGAGCCCCTCAACCGTCTTGCGACCGCCCGCTAGTTCGACAAAGCGCTCCTCGAGCGTGTGGCCGTTGCGCACTGCCGCCATCGTGCCGTCCGCAAGAATCGAGCCGCCGACTACGACGGCGACGTTGTCGCAAATGCGCTGGACGAGGTCCATGCTGTGGCTCGACAAGAGAACCGTTCCGCCCTCTGACGCATACTTTTTAAGGATGTCGGTGACGGTAGCTGCCGAGACGGGGTCGACGGACTCGAACGGTTCGTCGAGCACGAGCAACCGGGGCGAGTGAATCATCGCGGCCGCAAGAGCAATTTTCTTGGTCATTCCAGCGGAGTAGTCGCTCACGAGCCGGCCGAGGGCATCTTCGAGGCCGAATGCGTTCGCGAGGTCAGCACTGCGATGACGCACGGTGCGCGAGTCCATGCCGCGCAAGGCCCCCGCGTAAAAGAGCAATTGCGCGCCAGTGAGTCTGTCGAACAGGCGCAAGCGGTCGGGAAGCACGCCCATATTGCGCTTCGCCACGACCGGATCGGTCCACACGTCGGCACCGTTGACCGAAACCGTGCCGGCGTCGGGGCGGAGTAGGCCGGTAATCATCGAGAGCGTCGTCGTCTTGCCAGCGCCGTTAGGACCCACGATTCCGTAGAACGCGCCGGACATGACCTCGAGGTCTACGCCGTCGACGGCGACCGTTTCGTCGAATCGTTTCGTGAGTCCCTTGACGAGCAGCACCGTCGTCGGCTTGCCGCGAGTGCGCTTCTTCGCGACTTCGATGGGTGCGACGACCTTGGATTGGGTCGTCGACTTGGGGGTCGAAGACTTCGCGGCGGACGACGTCGCGCCTCGCGCTCCGGGGAGCTTGACCTTTTGCAGGCTCAGCTTCGGCAACGCAACTTTAGGCAACGAAACTTTGGGTAACGACACCTTGGGTAACGACACTTTAGGCAACGACACCTTAGGCAGCGCAAGCGCGAGTCCCATCCGCTGCGACGTGGATTTAGCACGCGGCTTCTGCTCTTGTTGGGGCGAGGCCTCGAACTTGGGCTCGACTTTCTCCTCAGGCTCCGCAGCAGGATCGACCTCGGTCTGAGTCTCCAACTCGGTCGCGAGATGCTCCGTCTCGGTTAGCTCGGGCTCGGGAGCCGCTTTCACACTTGACGTCGGCTCGTGCGCCGGATCGGGCTGTGAGGTCGAGATTCGCCCGCGCGAAAGTGTCGGAACCGAGAGCGTAGGAACGCTAAATCGAGCGCGGTCTGACCCGGGCGGATTGGCCTTGGCCGTCTGCTCTGGGGTCTTTTCCACGAATCAAACCTACCAACGTGTACGCCGACGATTGAGCGTGCATCACAAATGCACAACAACCGAGCCAATATCCAGGCTTCAGACAACACACCCCGGTATCCTTAGCCAAGCACAACGGTGTGTCCATTTACATTCTTCGCGGTTAACTTTCGGCAAACAATTGCCCGCCGCGCGAATAGACACAACCTGAGGAGAAGCTCTTGAGCACGCAAATCGTGATTCTTGCCGCCGGAATGGGCAGCCGACTCGGCCGCTCACTACCCAAGCCGCTCACCGAACTGAGCGATGGTCGCACGATCATGCAGCAGCAGTTCGACAATATTCACCACGCATTCGGTGCAGACGCACACGTGACGATCGTCGTCGGGTACAAACTCGAGCACATCATCGAGGCATTCCCGAACGCGTCGTTCGTCTACAACGAGCAATACGACCAGACCAACACGTCGAAGAGCCTCATGCGCGCGCTGCAGGCCTCGTCGGCCGGTGGTGTCTTGTGGATGAACGGCGACGTCGTATTCGACCCGACCGCCCTCGAGCGCGCTGCCAAGCTCGTCGCGCAAGACCAGTCGTTCGTTTCGGTAAACACCGCGAAGGTGTCAGACGAAGAGGTCAAGTACACGACCGATGCCGAGGGCTACATCAAGGAGCTCTCGAAGACCGTCAAGGGGGGTCTCGGCGAGGCTGTCGGCATCAACTACATCTCTCGCGCTGACAAGGCGTTTCTGCTGCGGCAACTCAAGCGAGTCGGCGACCAGGACTACTTCGAGCGCGGCCTTGAGCTCGCAATCTCAGAAGACAAGCTGCACATCGAGCCCGTCGACATTTCGGACTTGTACGCGATCGAAATCGACTTCGCTGAAGACCTCGAGCGCGCAAACCTCTTCGTTTAGCATTTGCGCAAGTAGGTCACTCGACGCGACCAAACCCATACGATAGGGGTCGTGCTCGCGACCGATCTGCCCCGACGCGTGTGGTCGCCGATCGGGCGATATCGCCACTCGCTCTGGTTGCTTACCGTGCGCGATTTGCGCGTTCGGTACTCGACGTCGGTACTCGGCTATTTCTGGTCGATTCTCGACCCGCTCGTCATGGCCGCAATCTACTGGTTCGTCTTCACGCAAGTGTTCGACCGGTCAGTCGGCGAACAGCCCTACATCGTATTCTTGCTTTGCGCGCTCCTGCCGTGGATGTGGTTCAACGGTGCGATTTCGGATGCAACGCGCGCGTACCTCCGCGAAGCCAAGCTCATCCGCTCGACAAAGATCCCGCGCACCATTTGGGTCGCGCGCCTCGTGCTTTCCAAGGGGATTGAGTTTGTCGCGAGCATCCCCGTCCTCGCGATTTTCGCGATCATCACGGGCGCAGTGCTGCACTGGGAGGCCGTCTACTTCTTGCTCGCGATTTTGCTGCAAGCGATTCTCACGGTCGGCGTTGGGCTCATTATTGCGCCTCTCGTTGTCTTCTTCCGTGATTTGGAGCGCGCCGTCAAGCTCATTTTGCGGTTCTTGTTCTACGCGAGCCCAATCATCTACAGCGCGAGCGATCTGCCGGACGGACTCCAATTTTGGGCGGCCTTCAATCCGCTCTCGGGCATCTTCTCGCTCTACCGCGCTGCGTATTTTCCCGCCCAGCTCGATTGGTTCGCGGTGGTAGTCGCTGGCGCGATGAGCCTCGCGATGCTCGGCATCGGAGCGCTCGTGTTTTCGCGCACGGAACGCGCCGTGCTCAAGGAGATCTAGTGGAACCCGTCATTAGCGTCACCGACGGCGGCATTCGCTTCCGTCGAAATCGCCGAGCGCGGCGAAGCTTCAAAGACCTGTTCGCATCGCGAAAGCGGCGCACGAGGCCCGGCGAGTTCTGGGCGCTGCGCAACGTCACTTTTGACGTGCATCCCGGCGAGGCAATCGGCGTCGTGGGCAGAAACGGGCAAGGCAAGTCAACACTGCTCAAGCTCGTCGCCGAGGTCATCATCCCCGATGAAGGCACGGTCGTTGTGAGCGAGGGAGTAGCCCCCCTCATCGAAATCACGGGCGGGTTTGTCGACGATCTTTCCGTTCGAGACAACGTCAATCTCATGGCCGGATTGCACGGCATGACGCGATCCGAGATCAGTGTGCGCTTCGACGAAATCATCGACTTCGCCGAGATCGGCGACTTCGTCGATACGCCCTATAAACACCTGTCGAGCGGCATGAAGGTTCGCATCGCGTTCGCCGTCATCTCGCGGCTTGAGGAGCCCATCATCCTCGTCGACGAAGTGCTCGCGGTGGGCGACAAGGGATTCCGTGAGAAGTGCTATCGGCGTATCGACGAACTGCTCGCGGGCGGTCGAACGCTCTTCTTCGTCTCGCACAATGAGAAGGACTTGCGTCGATTCTGCACGCGCGGTCTCTACCTTGACGGTGGAGCGCTCGTGCTCGATGGCCCCATCGGCGACGTGCTCGATCGCTACAACGCCGACTACGGTTTCTGACGCTCGGGGTACGGTTGAGCTATGGCGAAGACCGAACAATACGCGACTTCTAGCCCATTCGTCGTGCGCGGAATCGACCGACTGCTTACGGTTCAGCGGCCGATTGTGCTCGCGCACATCCGTAGCATCCGTCGAGGCAAGCCCAATGCGACGCCGGAAGAAATCATCCGCGCACTTGAGCGTCGCTACCTCGCGGCAGTAACCACTGGTGGCGCCCTCGTCGGTGCGAGCGCCGCGGTGCCCGCGATCGGCACGGGAACGTCGCTAGCGCTGTCGACCGTCGAGACTGCGGGGTTTCTCGAAGCGAGCGCGCTCTTCGCGCAATCCGTCACAGAAGTCCACGGAATCGTCGTTGACGACCCCGATCGAGCTCGTGCTCTCGTCATGACCATGGTGCTCGGCACCGCGGGCACCGATTTGCTCAAGCAGCTCGCGGGTCAAGCGGGAGGTGCCGGGCCGGCGAAGTCGAAGTTCTGGGGCGAACTCGTGACCAAGAGCATCCCGCGCTCCGTGATCGGCCCCATCGCCGATCGAATGAAGCACACCTTCCTCAAGAAATTCGCGGTGGCTCAAGGCACCAACATCGTCGGGCGACTCATTCCGTTCGGCATCGGCGCCGTCATCGGCGGTGGTGGCAATCACATCCTGGGGCGTCAAATAGTTCGTTCGTCGCAGCAAGGTTTCGGCCCCGCGCCCGCATCATTCCCTGCGTGGCTCGAGCCCGTAGTCCGCCTCCCACGCGAGAAGGAGCCGCCCGGGTACGTCAAGGCAGCGGTCATGCGACGCACGGTGCGCATACCTCTGCCTTCGCTGCGCTTCAAGCGGCGGGCATCCACTACCATCGAGTCCTCCACAAACGAGCCCTAACGCCGTTTCGCACAAACACACCATTGCGGGTCGGATGCTCGGCCTAGCCTTTCGGCCATGCACAGCCTCGACGCATATCCGGTGCCATTCCGAGTTCAGCGCGCCGACGCACCCACGTACCGCATCGTCAACGTGAGCGCGGAAGCCGTGCACGGGGTCGCCCTCACGCTGCACGGTGCGGGCGTCATGGGCGCGAGTTCGCCGTGCACACTCGAGCCGCTTGAGGCGCTCGAGGTTATCGTCGCGGGCCGCGATCTCGCCCGCCGCGCGATCATGGTCGTGCGCTGGTTTCGAGCCGACGG